>NZ_RCOB01000195.1:0-17357 GCF_004307665.1 Pseudomonas sp. Sample_16 | reverse complement strand
CGCCCAGCTGTAGAGCACGATCAGACGCGGCGTGCTGATCAGCAGGCTGTCGGGCAAGTCCATTTTCCAGCGCAGCAGCATGCCGACATTCTGTTCGGCGAGCAGCTGTTCCTCCGAAAGGTTTTGCACCAGGTTTGCCGCAACGTCCAGATGCCCGGCACGCAACGCCTGCTCCACCGCTTCATCCAGAAGCCCCTGGGCATTGAACCAGCGACAGGCACGCAAATGCAGCGTGCCGGCGGGCACCATCGTCTGCGCGGTGGGCCGGGTACGCAACAGATCCGAGAACAGGTGGTGATAACGGTACCAGTGGCCATGCTCGTCCAACGGCACCAGGAATACCTGGTGCGCCGCCAGAAAGCGCAGGATCTCGGCGCTGTCATGGGCGTCGCGAACGGCGTCGCACAACTCACTGCAAAAGCGTTCCTGAGGGGCGGTGTCGTAGAGAAAAGCCTGGACCTCGGCGGGCAGGCAATCGATGACTTCCTCAAGCAGATAATCGCGGATCAGACCTTCCCCGCCATTAAGCGCCTGGGGTAAAGCACCGTCGGTACCGGCCTCGGAGGCTGCCAGCAGCCAGAATCGCAAGCCGGCTACCCAGCCTTCACTGCGCTGGATGAGGTTTTCCATCGCCTCGCCACGCAGTGAACTGCTGTGCCGGTCGAGCAGACTCAGGGCCTCATCGTGGGTCAACCGCAGGTCCTGTTCGTGCAACTCAAGCAGTTGCCGTGACAGGCGAAGCCGCGCCAGATGCCAATCCGGGCGCTGGCGACTGGTGACCATCACCAGCAAACCATCGGGAAGATGATTGAGGAAAAACTGCAGGCAGCGATCCAGAACCGGCCCCTGGGCCAGATGATAATCATCCAGCACCAGCAGCAATGGCGTGGCGGTCGACAAGTGCACGGCCAGTTCGTCGAGCAAGCCGTCCAGCCATTCTTCGAAGGCGAACGGTTGATGACGTTGACGCATCTTCAGCAAACCGAGGGATTGCCTGCCCAGCTGCGGGAAATAGTCTTGAAGGCCTTCGAGCAATCGCTCGAGGAATCGTCCCGGATCACTGTCTCGCGGGCTCAGGCCCAACCACAGACTTTGCCAATGCGCCGGCAATGCCTGACAAAACTCTATCGCCAATGAACTCTTGCCGAACCCCGCCGGTGCACTGACCAACAGCAACCGGCCACCGAGCCCCGCACTCAGACGCTCGCACAGTCGAGGTCGCAGCACATGGCCGTCGGGCAATGGCGGTCGGAAAAAACGCCCGTCCAGCGCAGCGACAGCGACGCTTGCGGGAGCGGGTGGTGGGGACAGATCAGTCATGGCCGGCTCTTGTTTGAATTGCGGGTGGCGGCGTTGCAGATGTCCGCAGACTAGCTGTAAACGAAGAGGGAATGAAGGTTATTGCTACAAATGGCTACAAAAAGTCTACACACAAGAAAACGCCCCGAACCAGTCGGGGCGTTTGCAGAGGATGCGGCCTCGTTTCAGCGCTCGTTAGCGAACACCATCCTGACGCAATGCCGCCGGGGTGAAGTCGCTGGTGGTGGCAGTAAAGCCGAAGTCATACGCCGACTTCTCTTCGTTCTTCATGCCCAGCGCCAGGTAACGGCCAGATTGCAGGTCGTACAAGGCTTCCAGGGCGTACCACGGCACTTGCTTGTCGTAGTAGTTCTCGGCATGAGCCTCGGCGACGCGCCACAGTTGGCCGCGACCGTCGTAGTGATCGATCACCGCCGCTTGCCAGGTGTCTTCGTCGATGTAGAAGTCACGCTTGGCGTAGATGTGGCGCTGACCTTCCTTCAGCGTTGCAACGATATGCCACACACGACGCAGTTCGTACCGCGCAAGGTCCTGGTTGATGTGGCCGGCCTTGATGATGTCGGCGTACTTCAGTTTCGGATCGTCGAGCTTGTAGGCGTTGGAGGCGATGTACATCTCTTTCTTGCCTTCAAGCTTCCAGTCGTAGCGGTCCGGTGCACCGTTGTACATGTCCAGGTTGTCGGAGGTACGCAGGCCGTCGGCAGCAGTACCCGGGCCGTCATAGGACACTTGTGGCGCACGACGCACACGACGCTGGCCGGCGTTGTAGACCCACGCCGAACGCGGTTCTTTCACCTGGTCGAGGGTTTCGTGCACCAGCAGCACACCACCGGCCAGACGTGCCGGGGCAGTCACTTTCTGCTTGAAGTAGAACAGGATGTTGCCCGGGTTGGCCGGATCGTAGTCCTTCATCTTGTCACGGAACACGAACTGGTCCTGGAAGTACACCAGGCTGAACGAGCCGTTTGGCTGTGGCGTGGCCTGGGTGACCAGACGGGTCACGCTACCACCGCGATAACGGGTGATGTGGTTCCAGATCACTTCAACGCCGCTCTTCGGAATCGGGAACGGAATCGCCGTTTCGAAGTTTTCCAGGCCGTTGCCGCCGGAAACGAGCTTGGTGTTGGTGGCGTTCTTCTTGATGGCGGCGAACACCTCATCCGGCACGGTGGCACCGCGATGGGTCGGGTAGACCGGCATCTTGAAGGTTTCCGGGTAGCGCTTGAACATCGCGTACTGACCCGGCGCGAGCTTTGCCTTGTACTGGTCGACGTTCTGCGCGGTGATGGTGAACAGTGGCTTTTCACCTGGGTACGGATCGGACAGGAAGCCTTTGCTGTCGACACTGCCAGCATTCTTTGGCAGCGGCTTCCAGGCAGAAATCGAACCGTCGGCATTACCTGCCATTTCGGCGCCCATCGGGGTCAGGCTCTTGCCCAGCTTGTCCGCTTCGGCGGCCGGGACCGCCGCCATGACGCCGGTTGCCAACAGCGAAAGCCCCAGGACACCGATGTGAAACAGACTCTTGGTTATTTTCATTTTTGTGTTCGTCCTGAAAATACAGTGCTTAGAAGTTCACGCCGAAGCTGAGCGCAACGAAGTCGCGATCATCCACAGTGGTGTACTTGCCGTCGAAGAAGTTGGTGTACGCCAGGCTTGCGGTGTAGGTGTTCTGGTACTCGGCATCGACGCCCAGGCTGACCGCTTTGCGACCTTCCTCGAAGTTGCCGCCAGGACCAGGCGAGTAGCCGTCAACGTCGTGGGACCAGGCCACGTTAGGCTTGAGGTTCACACCAGCGAACACGTCGTTGTATTCCCAGATGGCACGACCGCGATAACCCCAGGAGGTGGCCGTGGTGAAGCCATCGTCGTTGCAGTTACGGGCGACGTTGTTGGTCGGGGTACCCGGGCCGGCACCGTTGATGGTGCTGGTGTTGAGGGCCACACAGGTGTTGGCACCGCCAGTGGCAGGCAGCTCGCCAGGACCGTAGACCGGATCACGGCCATAACGAACGTCGGAAGTGCTTTCCAGGCCGCCAACGTGGGTGACACCCACTTCGCCCACCAGGGTCAGACGGCTGGCGCCCATGACCTGATCAAAGAAGTGCGTCAGGGTGGTCTGGAACTGGGTCACTTCCTTGCGGCGATAGCCGTGCAAGTCCTGGCCCGGTACACCGGTCAGCAGCGAAGCATTGGTCAGCGCGCCGCCCAACGGACGCACACCGGCGAACAGGATGTCGGTGGAGTTGAGCTGCACCGGTGCGTTCGGACGGTAGCTGACCTCACCGCTCCACGCCGTACCGGTAGGCAGGGTGGTGGAGAAGCTCAGGCCATAGAGGCGGATGTCTTCCGGATACTCGACGAAATAGCTCGAATTACCCGCGACGATCAGTGGCGCCAGTGCACGGAAAGCTGCCGGCAGGGCCGCTGCGCCGGCATAGACCGATGCTGGGGCACCTGTGGCGCTGAAGATCGGCGCACGGCTGTGGTAGTTCATGAAATAGGCACCGAACTCGGTGTCCAGCGGCTCGAACATGTATTTGAGCGACGCGCCCCACTGGCCGCTGTCACGTGCATCGCGATCCGCACCACGGCGAACCAGCACACCTTCGTTGTCTACGTTGACGCCCAGACGGGTCAGCGTAGGCAGAGCCGCGGCCGGAATGGTCGAACGTTTGTTCAGCACGCGCAGGTTATTGTCGCAACCGTCGGCAATGATGTCCGGTTGGGAGAAGAAGGTGCCGCAGTTGTCGACGACAGTCTGGTCCCACTCGAGCTGGTAGAAGGCTTCCGCCGACAGGTTGTCGGTGAGGCTCTGGGACACATAGAACATGTTGACCGGGATCAGGCCTTCCTTGACCTCGGCGCCTGGTCGACGGAACGCGGACACGTCGATCGGGTTGATCGAGTTGATGCCGCTGCCGATGAAAGTACTTTCACCCCAGCTCACTACCTGCTTGCCCAAACGAACCGAGCCCGGCTGATCGGCAACCGAGTAGTTGTGGTAGACGAATGCATCGAGGATCTGACCGCCAGACGACTTGGCGCCTTCTTTGCGGTTGCTGTCGCTGATGTCCTTGAACGGACGGCTTTCGTCCTTGAGTTCAAAGTCGTACCAGTATTTGCCACGGACGAAAACGCCAGTGTCGCCGTACTTCAACTCAAGGTCATGGATACCCTTGAAGATCTTCGAGAAGGTCTCGCCGCTCTTGAAGTTCAGGTGCCCGTCATCGGAGGTCTGGGACAGGCCACGGCCGCCGTTGTTGACGCCGATGAGGTTCTTGTTGGCGCTTTCGGTAGACCAGCTCGCGCCGATCGACAGGGAAGAGTCGAACTGACCTTCGATTTCACCAACGTTGAAACTGACGCCGAATGCAGGCCCGGCGAGCGTAGAGGCAAGGCTGACGGCCAGAGGCAGTTTAGCCCGGCGCCAGAACTGGTTTACTGATGTCATCGACGCTACTCCATGTGCATTTTATTGTTATGGCAGTGAGCACTTTTAAAAACGCTTGGATAACAGGGAGCCACGGCATCCCAAAGTCACTCCAAAGTTGCATCGCCCCGGTTTGTGCGTTTGCCCCGTTCTTAAAAATCCTTGAGCGGACTATAGCCAGCAGGTAGTAGTGCTTGATCCCTCTAAAGTGTGATTTGCAGCTGCCAGCCACTCTGGAACAGTCCTTTGCCAAGCCGACACCTGTCGGCACGGCAAGAATGGCTGAAATTTCGGATTTGACAAGCCAAGCGCTTGCTTGGTGGGGCTGGCGTGCCTTTTCGGGCACGCCGCAAGAGACTTAAAGCGTCGAAAGGAAGGTGCTGTTGGTGGCCTGCCATTCGGTGATGTCGACGCGAATTTTCTTCTTGTCGAGTTTGCCGACACTGGTCTTGGGAATTTCAGTAACAAGGGCGATCTGACTCGGGATCGCCCACTTGCTCAAGTGCCCCAGTTCGACAAATGGCTTGAGGTGTTCCTTGAGTTCCCGCGCCCCGATCACATGGCCTTCGCGTACCACCAGCAAGGCAAACGGACGCTCGCCCCATTGCGGGTCGGCGATCCCCACCACTGCTACTTCGCGTACCGCTGCATGGCGGCTGATCAGGTCTTCCAGGTCAAGCGAGGAGATCCACTCGCCGCCGGTCTTGATCACGTCTTTGATCCGGTCGCGGATATCGATCACGCCCATGCTGTCGAGCGTTGCCACGTCACCGGTATGCAACCAGCCCCCGGCCCACAGCTCGGCGCCCTTCTGCGGCTCGTTGAAATAGCCTTCGGTGAGCCACGGCGCGCGCAGCACCAGCTCCCCTTGAGTTTCGCCGTCGGCCGGCAGGAAGTTGCCTTCGGCATCGACAATCGCCGCTTCGACCAATGGCCCGGGCACACCGGCCTTGATCCGGTAGGTGGTGCGTTCATCCTCGGAGCCGGCCATCAATTCGTCGTTGAGGTGCGCACAGGACACCAGCGGTCCGGTTTCCGACATGCCATAGGCGGCAGTCAACTGGATGCCCTTGGCCTTCGCGGCTTCGTACAGCGTACGGTTCAGCGCGCTGCCGCCAATGACGATTTTCCAGCCGGCGAAGTCGGTGTTTTGTGCCGCCTTGGCATTGAGGACCATTTGCAGGATGGTGGGCACACAATGCGAGAAGGAGACCTTTTCCTTGCGCCACAGCTCCACCAGGAACTCCGGGTCATAGCGGCCCGGATAGACCTGTTTGAGCCCAAGCATGGTCGCCACGTAAGGCAGCCCCCACGCGTGGACGTGAAACATCGGGGTGATCGGCATGTACACGTCGTTGGTGCCCAGCAGGCGCACGCTGTCGATGGCGCCCATGATCGTCGACACGCCCATGGTGTGCAGCACCAGTTGTCGATGGCTGAAGTACACGCCCTTGGGATTGCCGGTGGTGCCGGTGGTGTAGAACGTGGTGGCTACCGAGTTCTCGTCGAAGTCCTGGAAGTCGTACTGCGGGCTCGCGGCGGCCAGCAATTGCTCGTACTCACCCACAAGATTGGGCAGGTCCGCGGTTTTTTCCGGCAGGTCGGTCAGCAGCAAGGTTTTCTCGACCGTGGTCAGATGACCGGCAATCGCGTTGTACAACCCCACGAACTCGCTGTTGACCAGGACAAAGCGGTCCACGGCATGGTTCATGGTATAGAGGATCTGTTCCGGCGACAGACGCACGTTGATGGTGTGGATCACTGCACCGATCATCGGAATGGCGAACATGCATTCCAGATACCGATGGCTGTCCCAATCCATGACCGCCACGGTGTCCCCGGGCTTGACCCCGGCGGCCGTCAATACGTTGGCCAGCCGCGCGACCCGTTCGATCAGGGTCGGATAGCTGTAGCGCAACTGGTCGCGGTAAACGATCTCGCGGGTTTTCTCATAACGCGCGCCGGACATGAGCAGCCGTTTGATCAGCAGCGGATACTGGTAAGCGCCTTCGGCTGGGGGGATAACGCGTGTCTGCAACATAAGAATCCCTTTTCTGACTGCACGGTCGTGGCTGTTAAGTACGCACTGTAGTGCGCCTGAACGCCAGCCAAATCAGCCAAAGGAATGATTTGCAGGGCCGCGCAAATGCTAGCGTTGCGCCAGCATTTGCCGGTGTTTGAAGACCGTTACAATCAGTGCATCTCGGTAAATGCCAGCTTCACGCCGATGGCGATCAGTACCGCGCCCATGGTTCGGTCGAACCAGTGCCCCATGCGGGCGAACCCGGCACGCACACGTTGCTGGCTGAACAACATGGCCACCAGGCAGAACCAGATCGCCGTCGCCACTGCCAGGTACACCCCGTAACCGGCCTGTACCGCCAGCGGTGTGTGCGGGTTGATCACGACGGTGAACAACGACAGGAAAAACAGCGTGGCTTTCGGATTCAGGCCGTTGGTCACGAAGCCCGAGGTGAAGGCGCCGCGAGCGGTGCGCTCGCCCGCTTCCTTGTGCAAATCGTCAGTCACCGCTTTGGCAGGTTTTGCCCGCAATGCCTTGAAGCCGATGTACAAAAGGTAAGCGGCGGCGGCCCATTTCAGGGCGTTGAACAGCATGATCGATTGGGAAACGATCAAGCCGATACCCAGCAGGGAATACCCCACATGCAGGAAAATTGCCGTACCGACACCCAGCGCTGTCCAGGTGCCCGCGCGACGACCGTGAGTGACGCTTTCACGCACCACCACGGCAAAGTCCGGGCCAGGGCTGGCCACAGCCAGCAAGTGGATCAAGGCAACGGTCAAGAACTCGGTCCAGTACATGAGGGCTCCTTCAGGCCAAGCGTAACTATTTATTTCATCTGGTAGGCTCGGCAGATTACGCCTTCAGTTCATTGCACAAAAGGTACAGTTGATGACGAACACTCGCCGCGCCGTTTTCCTCGACCACCCATCCCTCGATCTGGGCGACCTTGATCTCAAGCCACTACGGGACTGCTTCAGTGAGTTACAGCTGTACTCGCAGACTTTGCCGGATCAAGTGATCGACCACCTCAAGGGCGCTACCGTGGCGATCAGTAACAAAATCCTGATTGATGCCGCGGCCATGGCTGCCAGCCCCGAGCTGAAGCTGATTCTGATCACCGCCACCGGCACCAACAACATCGATCTTGCGGCCGCCCGTGCCCACGGCATTACCGTGTGCAATTGTCAGGGTTACGGCACACCGTCCGTGGCGCAACACACGATCATGCTGCTGCTCAATTTGGCGACGCGTCTGGCCGACTATCAGAAAGCCGTGGGCGAAGGTCGCTGGCAGCAGGCCCGGCAGTTCTGCCTGCTGGACTACCCGATCGTCGAACTGGAAGGCAAAACCCTCGGCTTGCTCGGCCATGGCGAATTGGGCGGTGCCGTCGCTCGGCTGGCCGAAGCATTCGGCATGCGTGTGTTGCTGGGCCAGATCCCGGGGCGCCCTGCCCGCCCGGATCGTTTGCCGCTGGACGAGCTGCTGCCGCAAGTCGACGCGTTGACCCTGCACTGCCCGCTCAACGAGCACACCCGCCATTTCATTGGAGCCCGTGAATTGGCCTCGATGAAGCCCGGCGCTTTTGTGGTCAACACCGCTCGCGGTGGCCTGATCGATGAACAGGCCCTGGCCGACGCGTTGCGCAAGGGTCACCTCGGCGGTGCCGCTACCGATGTGCTGAGTGTCGAACCGCCCGTCAACGGCAATCCGCTGCTGGCCAATGACATCCCGCGCTTGATTGTCACACCGCACAACGCCTGGGGCAGTCGCGAGGCACGCCAGCGCATCGTCGGCCAAGTCACTGAAAACGCCCTCGCCTACTTCAGCGGTAAAGCGCTGCGGGTCGTCAGTTGATAGACTGCGACACTTTTTTTCACAGGAGCAGTTATGGATCCGCGCAGTGAAGTACTGCTTCGTCAGGCTGAATTATTCCAGGGGCCAGTCTTGTTGGCCGGTCTTCCCGCCGACGATTTGCTGGGCCGCCTGCCCGACGCTCGCGGTTGGTGCTGGCATGCGGGTGATCAAGCCGCGCTGGACGCGCGTTTCGCCGAGCGCAGCGATTTTGGCGTACACGTGCCGGAACACCCGTTTGACGCCGCCGTGGTGTTTTTGCCCAAGTCCAAGGATTTGACCGACTACATCCTAAACGCCTTGGCCTCGCGGCTGGCGGGGCGCGAGCTGTACCTGGTGGGCGAGAAAAAAAGCGGCATCGAGGGCGCCGCCAAACAACTCAATCCGTTCGGCAAGCCGCGCAAACTCGACAGCGCGCGACACTGCCAGCTGTGGCTGGTGACTGTGGCCAATGCGCCTGCAGCCAAACCGTTGGAAAGCCTCGCCCAGACCTACGAACTGCCACTGGCTGAAGGCCCGCTCAAAGTCATCAGCCTGCCGGGCGTGTTCAGCCATGGTCGATTGGATCGCGGCAGCGCACTGCTGCTGGAGCATCTGGACAAACTGCCCAGTGGTCACCTGTTGGACTTCGGTTGCGGTGCAGGTGTTTTAGGCGCCGCGGTAAAACGGCGCTATCCGCACAATCAGGTGACAATGCTCGACGTCGACGCGTTTGCCGCCGCCAGCAGTCGCCTGACGTTGGCCGCCAACGGTCTGGAAGCCGAAGTGATTACCGGCGACGGCATCGACGCTGCACCGATGGGTTTGAGTGCGATCCTGAGCAACCCGCCCTTCCATGTCGGCGTGCACACCGATTACTTCGCCACCGAGAATTTGCTGCGAAAAGCAGCCAAACATCTGAAAAATGGTGGCGAACTTCGCTTGGTAGCCAATAGCTTCCTGAAGTATCAACCATTGATCGAAGAGCACCTTGGCGTGTGCGCCATCAAGGCCGAAGGTCAGGGTTTCAGGATCTACCGAGCCAAACGCGGGTAGAAATTTGTACTTGCCGAATGGATTTTGCCTAGGCAGAATCCGCTCCGTCCTAGGGGAGTAGTCTCCCACGAGCGCCATGCTCGTCCGGCATACGTCAACATACTTGGTCCTCAGACCATGGCGTATGCGACCCAAGCGTCCGCATCAGACGGATCGCAGGGTTTGACAAGACCTATGACACGCACACCTTACCCGGGGCGGGAAGGCTGTACGTGTCATAGCCGTGTCGACCCGCCCCTTAGGAAAACCCCTGATGCTGGATTCATTGCTCGTTCCCACCGCAATCGTTGCCTTGGCCGAAATTGGCGACAAGACGCAACTGCTCGCGCTCATTCTCGCTGCCCGTTTCCGCAAGCCTTGGCCGATCATCGCCGGCATCGTTGCCGCGACCCTTGCCAACCACGCGGCAGCCGGTGCGGTTGGCGCATGGGTGGGCAGTTTCTTCTCGGATACGTTGCTGCACTGGATCCTCGCAATCAGCTTCGCCGCCACCGCTTTGTGGACCTTGGTGCCAGACAAGATGGATGACGACGAAGCCAGCACCGCCCGCAAGTTCGGGCCGTTCCTGACGACGTTGATCGCGTTCTTTCTTGCGGAAATCGGTGACAAGACCCAGATCGCGACCGTGATGCTGGCTGCGCAATATCCGGAATTGTGGCTGGTGATCATTGGCACCACCCTGGGCATGTTGATTGCCAACGTGCCGGTGGTCTTGGCGGGTAACTTCGCTGCAGACAAACTGCCGTTGACCCTGATTCGCCGCTTGGCGGCGTCGGCGTTCTTCATTCTGGCGATTGTTGCGGTGTACAAGGCGATGCAGGCTAGCGGATGGGTTTGACGCGGTAGGCAATCATTGTGGCGAGGGAGCTGGCTCCCGCTGGGCTGCCTGGCAGCCCCAAACCAGATGATCGCGTGTTGTCAGATTCGACGCGTCATCCGGATTTACGACTGCTGCGCAGCCGGGCGGGAGCCAGCTCCCTCGCCACAAGTGCCCTCGCGCGCAGGTCAGGACTTCTTGGCTTGTTCGTAAAGTGGCATGACTTTCGGAATCGCCGCCTTCAACGCTGCAGTCCGGGTGCTAGAGGACGGGTGCGTGCTGAGGAACTCCGGCGGAGCACCTTCGCTGGCCTTGCTCATCTTGTTCCACAGGGTAATGGCGGCATTCGGGTTGTAACCCGCGCGAGCAGCCAGTTCCAGGCCGATCAGATCGGCCTCGTTCTCATTGCCGCGACTGTTGGGCAAGGTCATGCCGTAGTTGGCCACGGTGTCGGCCAGCGCCAGGGTGTCCTGCCCCAACCCGAACAACGCACCAGCGCCCTGCTTCGCCATTTCCATGCCGTAGGCCTTGGACATCGCTTCACGACCGTGCTCACGCAAGGCATGGGCGATTTCATGGCCCATCACCGCGGCGATTTCATCGTCGGTCAATTGCAGACTGTCGATCAGTCCGGTGTAGAAAAAGATCTTGCCGCCCGGTCCGCAGTTGGCGTTGAGCTCGTCACTCTTGATCAGGTTGACTTCCCACTTCCACTGGGCCGCATCCGGGCGGAAGTTCGGCGTTTGGGCAATCAGCCGATCGGCGATCACCTGTACGCGCTTGGCATCGCTGCTGGTTTTGTCCAGCACGCCTTTACTGGACGCTTCGCCGACGGTCTTCTGATAAGACTGGGCATACATTTGGTCGACCTCTTGCGAGGACAACATGCTGAACATGTACTGCTTGCGCTCAACACCCACCGCGCCACCGCTGGTGGTGTTGACAGACTGGCAACCGGCGAGCAACAGACCTGCGCTCAGCGCACACGAAACCAATGTCTTGTTCATCAAAAAACTCCCTGAAAACATGACCGTATCCTAGGCGCGGAAAGGTATCGACGCCAGATACAACGGCATATATGACGCGCATTTCAGACAAAGCTCTCGTCACTGCAGTAAAAAATTCACGAAACCGGGTAAGCCACCGTCCGTAAAGCGCGGGCAATGATTCATTTGCGACATCGAGCACCCCAAAACAGTCATTTCAGTGACGCCCGCTCATGCCCCTTCACCCCCCTGCCGATACACCTCCGCGGATGTCCTTTTGCGTGCGGAGCAACCATGAAATTCAAGTCGATCCAGTTTTCCGTGGCGGCCCTGGCCGGCGCCATCGTTCTGAGTGTGGTGGCGGCCCTGGTCGTTTATGCGCTGTTCTCCGGTGCCCGGACGCAAGACATGGTCCAGGAACGGACCCAGGCGCAATTCGAGCAAGTCATCGAACAGCGCCTGACCTCACTGGCGCAAACCCAGGTCAGTCAGATCCAGCGCGAGCTGGAAGCCCCCCTGTTGATTGCCGGCGGCCTGGTGCGGGTCAACGCGCTGATCGGCACGCCCGGCGCCGATGGCCAACCTGCCCTGAGCCTCAGCCGCGAGCAATTGATCGGCCTGATCAAGGAAAACGTAGCCAAGAACCCGAAGATCCTCGGCACCTACATCGGCTGGGAAAAAGACGCGCTGGATCACAACGATGCGGCGTACGTCGGCACCCAGGTCGCTGGCATCGACACCAGCAACGGGCGCTTCCTGCCCTGGTGGTTCCGCAATGAAGACGGCAGCCTTGGGCTGGACAAACTGGTGGACGTCGATGACCAGAAAACTCTGTCCACCGGGGTGCGCGCCAGCGAGTACTACCTGTGCTCGAAAGAAACCAAAAAATCCTGTGTGATCGACCCGGCGCCTTACAAGGTCGGCGACAAAATCGTCATGCTCGCCTCCTTTATTGAGCCGATCATGCTCAACGGCGCCTTCCAGGGCATCGTCGGTGCCGATCTGTCAGTGAACTTCATTCAGGAAATGCTCCTCGGCGCCAACCAGAAACTCTACAGCGGCGCTGGCGAAATGGCCCTGATCGGCGGCAATGGACGAATCGTTGCCTACACCAAGGATCCGAGCAAATTCGGCGAAAAAGTCAGCGACATTCTCGACAGCAAGCAGATTGCCAACATGGCCAATCTCAAGCGTGGCGAAGTCACCTATACCGTCGACAAGGCCCAGGGCCGGATCGAGTTGTATCTGCCCTTCGGCATCGGCCAGACCGACGCTCGCTGGACCCTGATGCTGCAACTCCCACTGAATGCGGTCATGGCCGATCTGCAGAAACTCCAGGCGGACCTCGACTCCCAGCGCAAGTCGGACACGTTCGGCATGGCCATGGTCGGCCTGTTGATTGCCGGTATCGGTTTGCTGGTGATCTGGCTGGTGGGCCACGGCATTGCCCGTCCGTTGAAGCAAATGGTCGCGATGCTCGACGATATCGCCCAGGGCGAAGGCGACCTGACCCGCCGCCTGAGCAGCGACCGCGCCGATGAATTGGGCTCGATCGCCAAAGGCTTCAACACCTTCCTGAGCAAGTTGCAGGCGATGATCACTCAGGTGGTGACGTCGGTGCAGAGCGTCAGCGACTCTTCGGAACACACCGCCGACATCGCCATCCGCACCAACACCGGCGTGCACAAGCAGATGGCCGAGATCGATCAGGTCGCTACGGCGGTGCACGAAATGACCGCCACCGCCCAGGACGTAGCCCGTAATGCGACGCAAGCGGCTCAAGCCGCCAGCCATGCAGATCAGGCTGCCAGCCAGGGGATGCAAATCGTCCGTGATACCTCGAATTCCATTGGTGCTCTGGCCGTGGAAATAGAACGCGCGGTCGGTGTGGTGCAAACCCTGGCCAAGGACAGTGAAAACATCAACGCGATCCTCACCGCCATCCGCGGCATCGCCGAGCAGACCAACCTGCTGGCCCTGAACGCCGCCATCGAAGCCGCCCGGGCCGGTGAACAGGGTCGCGGCTTCGCCGTTGTGGCCGATGAGGTGCGCAACCTGGCGCAGAAAACCCAGAAGGCCACCGAAGAAATTCAGACCATGATTCAACAGTTGCAACAGGGCACACGGGATGTGGTGCGGGTCATGGAAGACAGCCAGAACCGCACGGACGAAAGCGTCCAACACGCGGCGAAGGCGGCCCAAGCGCTGGAAACCATCACGCAAGCCGTGTCGGTGATCAACGACATGAACACCCAGATCGCCAGCGCCGCCGAAGAACAAAGCGCGGTGGCCGATGACATCAACCGCAACGTGATCAATATCGGGCAAGTGGCCAATGAAGTGGCCAGCGGTGCGGATGAATCGAGCGCGGCGAGTGCGGATTTGACCAAACTGGCCGAACAGCAGCGGCGGCTGATCAATCAGTTCAAGGTCTGATCCAAAGGCCCCATCGCGGGCAAGCCAGGCTCCCACAGGTTTTGCGTGCGCCGCAAAACACTGTGGAAGGATCTGATCCACAGGTTTCGTGAACACCGCAAAACCCTGTGGGAGCCTGGCTTGCCAGCGATTGGGTCAGCACAGACAACCCATCAACCCGGGGTCAAACACTCCGGCCCGTTGAGCTTCGGATCATTGACCATATTGGCCAACACGCGCTCGCGCAACGCGGCGGGCTCGCTGGCCAGCAGGGCTTGCAAGGTGTGCAGCGGCGTCTCGGGATCGAGCCATGCCGCCTGCCCCGCCTCATCCAGAATCAGCGGCCGACGCTGGTTCGCCGCCGGCTGCGTGATGACCGCCGTACTCAACCAGACTTGTTCCTGCACCGGATACGCTTCCCAGATCGCCGCAAAAAACAATGACGAACCCTCCCCCGGCGTCAACCAGTATGGGCGCTTGCGCGTGGTGCCGCGCCACTCGTAGAAACCGTTGGCAGGCAGCAGGCAGCGCCGCAGTCGCAATGCTTCGCGAAACATGGGTTGCTCGGCCACGGTTTCGGCGCGGGCATGGGCCGGGGTTCGGGACAGATCGGTCAGCCACGGCGGCGTCAGGCCCCAGCGCGCGCGCGCCAGTTCCCGCTGGCCGTGCGCACCGGCACGCAGCATCAACACCGAATCATTGGGGGAAATGTTCCACTGCGCCTGCTGATCGGCGGGAAAACCTGGCAGGGTCGCGAAGTCGCGGTTCCAGCGAAACAGGGCATAACGTCCACACATGGGGCAGCACGACTCTTGATCAAACGAACGCCAGCCTAACAGACCAGCGTGCCGGGGAAGCTTTCCGGTTCATCGCCGGACAGCGGCAGCGCGGCATTGTACGCGCTGATCAGCTCGCGGGCGTATTCGGCCTGATCGTTATCCACCGCCAACCCCAGCAGGCCGAAGATCGGCAATTCACCGGTGGCCCCGACCAGATCGCGGCCCACCAGATGCGCCTCGATGCCCTCGCTGGCGAGCATGCCTTGCAGCAGCTCGCCTTCCATCAGGTTTTCCGGTTCGTAGATGCGCTGCATATGCGCCCCTCATTCGTTTTCGCTGAAGACTTCCAGAAACCAATCCTCACCATGAACCTGCAATACAAACGTGATTGGCCGACAGCACACCTGACAGTCCTCAATGTAGGTCTGATCGCCGCCGGAGAGGTCCACCGTCGTCTCGACTTCTTCACCACAATACGGACATTCATACAGCGCGTTTTCCAGCATCGCGGTCTCCCGGGTGACTTGTGCGTATAATCGCCGGTCTATTTGCAGGGCTATTTTTGTCTGGCTACTTTTTCAGACCGTACCCCGCCGGTTTTCGATCAGAACCTTTACTTACCCTAGCCGTTTCTAACAAGAGAGCATGATGGGCGAATTCGATGCCATCCGACCTTACGACGACAGCGAAGTCCCGGCAGTACTGGACCGGCTGCTCGGCGACAAGGCGTTTCTAGATATCCTCACCCACTTCCGCTTCCCGCGTTTTGCCGGTGCTTTAGGCTGGGCACTCAAACCCCTTATAGCTCATCGGCTGCGCCGTGAGTTCGCTGGCGTCAATTCGGTCGCCACTTTGCAGGACAAAGTCGAGGTTTACGTCGACCACACCATTGAACGCGCCACCGATGGGGTCACCTATTCCGGTGTCGAGCAGTTCAAGTCCGGCAGCGCCTATCTGTTCATTGCCAATCACCGCGACATCGTGATGGATCCGGCCTTCGTCAACTACGCCGTGTACCACGCCGGCCTGCCGACCCCGCGTATCGCAATTGGTGACAACCTGCTGCAAAAGCCCTTTGTCAGTGACCTGATGCGTCTGAACAAGAGCTTCATCGTGCACCGTTCGATTACGGGTCGCCGCGAGAAGATGGCGGCGTATCAACTGTTGTCAGCGTATATCAATCATTCGATCCGTAACGATTGCGCCTCGATCTGGATCGCCCAGGCCGAAGGCCGGGCCAAGGACGGCGATGACCGTACCGAGTCGGCGATCCTCAAGATGTTCCACATGAGCCGCAAGGACGAACCGTTCGGCGAAGTGATCCGTTCGCTGAACCTCACGCCTGTGTCGATCAGCTACGAATATGACCCTTGCGACCAGGCCAAGGCCCGCGAGCTCTACATCCGCGCCACCACCGGCACTTACACCAAGGCGCCGGGCGAAGATGACGTGAGCATCGCCAAGGGCATCACCGGCTACAAGGGCCGGGTGCACGTGAACTTTGCCGCGCCGATCACCGAGCTGTTCGAAGACACCAAGCAATTGGCCGTCGAAATGGACAAGCAAATTCTGGGCGGGTACCGCTTGTTCCCGGTGCACTACCTGGCTTATGCACAATGGACAGACGCCGACCCGCAATTGCAGGTACCGAGCGCTGCCGAGATGTTCGCGGCGGACGAATTGGCCAAGGCCCAGGAGCAATGGCAGCAACGCCTGGACGCTTGCCCTGAAGAGCATCGTCCGTACCTGGTGCTGCAATATGCAACACCGGTGCGCAATCAGTACCGGGTCAAGGCTGGACTGCCGTTGTAAGCGGTTTCGGCTGGATACGATAACGGCGCCTTCGGGCGCCATTTTTTGTTGAATCTAGACTTGCGTGCTGATCCACGACACCAGCAATGCCAGCCCCATGCAGGCGAAGCCGAAGCTGTAGAAAAACCGGTTCATGCGCAGGGTGGCCCAGTCCAGCGTCGGTTCTTCGCTGGGGCGACTCTCGCGTTGCGCTTGCAGATTGGCCATCGCGCGTTGTTCACGACGACGGGTGGCATGCAGCAACCAGCCGCCCGGAAAGGCGAAGAACAAGGCCAGCAGATTGATCAACTTGGCGGGATGGGCGGTAAACAGCGTCATCAAATGCAGCGACATCACAAACCTCAAGCAAAACCGGTGTGGCGAGCGCCAGACCGACGACCGCGGCGCGGATTCTACCGAAAGCCTCTGTACCTGCACTCCCCTTTACGACAAATAACGAAACAAATGACCAATGGCTGTCCTGCGTCACAGCTTCGTCATCTGCATCGGCGAACATGCGCGCCTCGAAACCGACACGGACTGCGTCATGCTTCACGCCGAAAACCAGGATCGCCTCTATCTCATCGCCCACAACGACGAACAACAAACCCTCGTCGGCAGCCTCGCCTTCAATGTTCAGGACCGCCATTGGCTGGTGTATTGCGCACTCGGCGGCCACCAACATGCGGATTTGCCGGAGGCGGATTTGCTGACCGGAGTCAGTGTGCTGGACTTCTACTCGCAAGCCGCGTGATACCTCGCCCCCTGCAGGAGCGAGGCTTGCCCGCGATCGCGCACTGTCAGTCGACAACAATGTTGAATGTCATGCCGCCATCGCGAGCAAGCTCAGCTCCTTGTATGTTGACCCTGAGTCCAAAGAGAGAGGTTACGCTCAAGGACTCAT
>NZ_RCOB01000144.1:0-17452 GCF_004307665.1 Pseudomonas sp. Sample_16 | reverse complement strand
GCGGAGGGTTGCAGGCACAGCGCGTAGATTCCCCGGGTCTTCAGCGGCTCCCCGAACGGAATGACCAGCACGCCGCGTTCAATCGATTCGCCCGCCAGGGTCAGGTCGGTCATGGCCACACCCAGGCCTCGCGCTGCGGCGTCCAGCGCCAGTTCGTCGAGGTTGAACGGGATATGCCGAAAGTCCTCCAGTGACTCTCCGCCATTGGCTGACAACCACAGTCGCCAATCATTTTTGTCGCTCGAACGGTGCAGCAACGCGAAGCGCGCAAGATCCTCCTGCGAGTTCAGCGCCAGGCCGGGGGCGCACACTGGCACCAGCGCTTCCTCGAACAGCGCCAGGCATTGCGCGGCGCCAGACGGCTCGGGCAAGTAAAGGATGTACGCGTCGCTGTCGCTGGCAGGCTCGACGACTTCCGTGGCCACGGTCTCTATCGCCAGCGATACCTCTGGATGGTGGCGATAGAAATCACTCAGCCTGGGCAGCAACCAACGCACGGCCAGTGACACATGCAGGCGGATACGGAACGGGCGTTTGCGCGGTGCGATCCGTTCCTCCAGGG
This sequence comes from Pseudomonas sp. Sample_16, assembly GCF_004307665.1. Taxonomy (NCBI): domain Bacteria; kingdom Pseudomonadati; phylum Pseudomonadota; class Gammaproteobacteria; order Pseudomonadales; family Pseudomonadaceae; genus Pseudomonas; species Pseudomonas sp. Sample_16. Next base: position 16,890 of record NZ_RCOB01000144.1, on the reverse strand, counting down.
TCTTGAGCTGTTCGAGTATTTGCCGGGCGCTAGCCAGCACCTGCTCGCCTTCGGCGGTCAACCGGAGGCTGCGGCTGGTCCTGACGAACATCGGCACGCCGAAATGGCTTTCCAGTTGCTGGATTTTCCGGCTCACAGCGCTTTGGGTCAGGCACAGCGTTTGCGCAGCACTGGTGAAGCTGCCGGAATCGGCGACTTCAACCAAAGCCTGCAAGCCTTGCAGCGAAGGTACGTGGCGAATGTTATCCATGCGTTTAGGGTATACCTGAATGATTTAATAACGTTGGTTGTCGCGATCAAGTCCCTTTAGATTCTAGTCATAGCGACCTTCTTCTGAAACAACTCATGCATTAATGGCATGAAGTCGTGCAAGACGGTCCGCAGCCGACAGTCAACGAGGTGACGCATGGAAAATAGATGTGGCTGGATTGCGCAAGCGGGGGATTCGCCGCGGCGTGAGCCTTTGAATGGCACGCAACACGCCGACTGGCTGATCATCGGCGCTGGCATCACCGGCCTATGCGCCGCACATTCACTGGCTGAAATGCATCCTCTGGCGCGCATTGTGGTGGTCGACAGACAACGCGCTGCGCAAGGGGCATCGGCGCGAAACTCGGGGTTTGTGGTGGCCCACGAACATCCCGCCAAGGCGGAATTGCAAGGCAACTCGGGGTTCGCCGATTTTCAGGTCGACACAACGATTTCCCGCGCCGCCAGCGACGAGGTGCGCAAACGCATTGCCCGGCACGCGATCGACTGCGATTTCCGTGAGTCAGGTTATTTTTTCGCCGTCAACGATCCGCGCAAGTTGACCGATGTCGAGGCCAAGTTGCAGACGCTGCGTGCCGTGGGTGCCAGCGCGCAATTTCTGCACGGTGATCAACTGATTCAGAAGCTGGGAACCCGGCATTACCAGGCGGCGATCTGGTGCGGTAATGGCAACGCGTTGCTGCAACCGGCGAAGTACGTTAAGGGTTTACTCGATGCCTTGCCGGAAACCGTGACGCTGTTCGAAAACACCGAAATCAGTGGGCTGCAACGCCTGAGCAGCGGGCGTATTCGGGCCAGCGGCAGCAACGGCTGCGTCGCGGCGAAACAGGTGCTGGTCTGCCTGAACGCTTTCATCCCTCGTTCAGGCATCAGCGACAGCGGCACCTTCGCGATGGAGCTAAGTGCCAGCCTCACCCGGCCGCTCAGCGATGAAGAGTTTCAAGCCCTTGGCACCGTGGAGCCTTGGGGCGTGCTGTCGACCCGGCCATTGGGTGCCACGGTGCGCCTGACGCCGGATCGGCGCGTGATGATCCGCAACACCGCGGAATACCGCAGCCAGGACTTGTCTCTCGCGCAACTGGCGACCCGCCGCAAGCACCATGTGCTGGGTTTGCAACGACGCTTTCCGATGTTGGGCGAGCAGGACATCCAGTACACCTGGACGGGCCACCTCAGCGCTTCACGTTCCGGGCAGCCGTACTTCGCCAAAGTCGAGGAGGGCGTGTTTGCCGTGGCCGGGTGCAATGGCTCCGGTGTCGCACGAGGCACGCTGTGGGGACGCTTGCTTGCAGAGTTGGCGTCCGGCGCCAGTTCGCCGCTGCTGCAATCGGTCATGCAGCGTGCCCAGCCCGGCTGGCTGCCGCCCAAACCATTTCTCGACATCGGTGCCATGCTGCGTATGCGCGTAGAGGCGTCCCGGGCCAGAACTGAAATCTAGAACACCGCCTTTCACTCTCAACAAAAGCACTTCAACACCAAGGTGATCGAACATGCGCGTCAAAACACTGTCCCTGGCCGCTCTGCTCTCGACGTTCTGTGCAGCCGCTTACGCTGACGAAACCCTGAACATTTCCAACTGGAACGGCTACATCGCCGATGACACCCTGACCAATTTCACCAAGGAAACCGGGATCAAGGCGACTTACGATATCCATGACAGCAACGAAGTGCTGGAATCGAAGTTGATGACCGGCAACACCGGTTATGACGTGGTCAGCCCGTCGAACCATTTTCTGTCACGCCTGATCAAGGCTGGAGCGATCCAGAAGCTCGACAAGAGCCAATTGCCCGGCTGGCAAAACCTCGATCCTGTGTTGATGAAAAAACTCGAGGTCAACGATCCCGGCAACCAGTACGGCTACCCCTACATGTGGGGCACTGCCGGCATCGGCTACAACGTCGAGAAGATCAAGGCGATCTTCGGCAACACCGACGTTACCCGTTCCTGGAGCCTGTTTTTCGAAGAGGCCAACATCAAGAAACTCAGTGAGTGTGGCGTAGCGATCATCGATAATCCGACGCAGGTGTTGCCGATCACGCTCAACTACCTGGGCCTGCCACCCCACAGCCACGAACCGGCGGATTACAAGAAAGCTGAACAGGCGTTGCTGAAGATTCGTCCGTACGTCCAGTATTTCCATGCCTCCAAGTACATCAGCGACCTGGCAAACGGCAACGTCTGCGCGGTGATCGGGTTCAACGGCGATATCGTCCAGGCGGCGGCGAGTGCCAAGGAAGCCAAGAACGGCATCAACATTGCCTATTCGATCCCGGATGAAGGCTCCACCTTGTGGTTCGACATGGTGGTGATGCCCAAAAGCGCACCCCACGAGAAAAACGGCTACACCTACATGAATTACCTGTTGCAGCCGCAAGTGATCGCCAACATCAGCAACAGCATCCATTACGCCAATCCCAACAGTGCAGCAGATGCCTATGTGGTGCCGGCGGTGAAGCAGGACCTGGCGATCTACCCGTCCAAAGCGGTGATGGACAAGTTATTTACCGTGGAAGATTTGCCGGCATCTATCGCCCGTTTGACCACGCGTCTGTGGACCAAACTGAAAACCAATACCTGACAGGTCCCGGCTCAATGTAGGAGCGAGCCTGCTCGCGATGGGCTCAAGGACAATACGTTTATTCAGACAGCGCGCATTATCGTTAACGTCCATCGCGAGCAGGCTCGCTCCCACAGGGGGGTGTGTTCATGCCAGCATTGACATCAACCCTCCCTGGCGATCCAGCTTGGCCAGGTCATCGAAACCACCGATATGCGTGTCGCCGATAAAAATCTGCGGCACGCTGCGCCGGCCGCTTCGGCTGAGCATTTCTTCAAACTTTCCCGGTTCGCGCTGGACATTGATCTCTTGCATCGTCGCGCCTTTGCCGGCCAGCAGTGATTTGGCGCTGCGGCAGTATGGGCAGGTGTCGGTGGTGTAAAGGGTCACGGTGTTCATGCTGGTTATCTCCGCAATGGGTTGATCAGGCGTCGATGGCCGGAAAGTCGATATCGGTCAATGCGACGTTGTTCAGGTAGTTGGTCAGCGTCTGCGAGGCCACATGGGCGACCACTTCGATGATCTTCGCGTCATTGATACCTGCGGCTCTGGCAGAAGCGATCTGTTCGCTGGTGAGCTGGCCACGGCTTTCGGTAATCTGCTGGGCAAGCAGGGCGTAAGCGTCCAACTGACCGATTCGCGCACTGCGGATCTCCTGTTGGGAGAGCCCGGCCTTGCCGGCAAACACGGTGTGCGCCGCCAGGCAATAATCACAGCCGTTGACCTGCGAGGTGGCGAGGTAGATCGCTTCCTTTTCCGTGGCGCTCAATGAGGTTTTGCTCAGCGCCGCCGAGTTTTGCAGGTACGAGGCAAGGACGGCAGGCGCATGGGCCAGCACCTTGAAGACGTTGGGCAGGAAGCCGATTTTCTTTTGTACGCCTTCCAGCAATGGGCGGGTGGCGTCGGTAGCTTGTTCGAGGCTGACAGAGGCAATACGAGTCATGGTGATTCTCCGGGATTGAAGCGCGACATGCGCTGGGTACGGAGTCCATGCTAGTGATTCATGCTGGTCAATTGGCTGCAAATCGTCGACGATATGCGACAGATCGTCCAGAACAGCTTCGGGAGCTTCCCATGGATCGCCTTTCCACGTTGCTCAACCATTTCGGCGTCAACGCCGGCACCTTTCACAGCGGCACGTTTTGCGGCACGACGGCGTTCGATGGCAGCCAGGCGTGCGGCCATGTGCATCTGCTTCAGGCGGGCGAGTTGTCGCTCAAACTGGCAGACGAACGAGAGCTGCACCTGCGCGAGCCAACGCTGATCTTTTTCCCGCGACCTTATCGTCACCGCTTGTTCGCCCCCGATTCCTTCGGCACGCAGTTGGTGTGTGCATCCCTGGATTTCGATGGCGGGGCTGGCAATGCCCTGGCCGCCGCGCTGCCGGATTTCCTGGTGCTGAAACTCGATGAAATCCCCACATTGGCCAGCACCCTGCAATGGTTGTTCGACGAAGCCTTCGCTGGCACCTGCGGTCGGGAAGCGGTGATGGATCGACTGTTCGAACTGGTGGTAATCCTGTTGTTGCGCCACATCCTCAGCAGTCGCAATCAACAGCCGGGCATGATGGCCGGCCTTGCCGATCCACGTCTGGCGCGGTCCTTGAACCTTATGCATGAGTTTCCGGGCAAGCCCTGGAGCGTGGCCGAATTGTCGGTGGCGGCGAACATGTCGCGGGCCAGCTTCGCCGAACATTTCAAGCGCGTGGTCGGCCAGGCTCCGGTGGATTATCTGGTGAGCTGGCGCATCAGCCTGGCGCAGAAACGCTTGCGCGAGGGCAAGCCCATTGCCCTGATCGCCGAAGAGGTTGGCTACGAAAGCCCATCGGCACTGGCCCGGGCGTTTCGCCGCAAGACCGGTGTCAGCCCCCGGGAATGGAGAGGGGAGACGCCATGATCCAATGCAAACGCGCAGGCGAACCTGCCAGGGGCGAAGACGGGCGACGGATATTGGTCGATCGAGAGTGGCCGCGACATTGCTCCAGGGATTCGTTGCCGCTGGACCAATGGTTGCCCGACGTCGCGCCTTCGATTGATTTGCACAAGGCATTTACCGCCGGTGAAGTGGATTTCGGCCAATTCAGCGCGGCCTATCGCCAGCAACTGATCGCTCGCCCGGAACACTGGTGGGCGCTTCTGGGATATGCACAAACCGGCACGCTCACGCTGGTTTTTGCCGCTCAAAACCTGCTGGAAAACCACGCCGTCGTACTCGCCCGATGGCTGGAGGACGAGCTGGATCGATACCAGGAGGCCAGCTCGCCGGTGTGCTATCGCGACGAGTTTCCGGGTTATTGAGACGTCGGCATTGGCCGCTGATCCAACCTGGATTTTATTCCTGAACCACCCACACGCTGCACGGCATCTTGTACAGCACGCGTTCGATGGTGCTGCCCACCAAGCGTTCCATGGCGCGGTGACCGGCGCGTCCCATGACGATCACGTCTGTTTCATAGGCCTGCGCATAGTTGCAAAGCACCTTGGCCGGATCGCCCAGGATCATGTGCTGACATTCCGGTTCAATACCGTTGCGCTGCGCAAGCTCGCGGAAGGCATCGGCTTGTGAGTCGAACAATGTCTTGGCTTTGCTCGAAGAAAAAAACGCCGAGCCATTACTGAAGCCGAATTCATCTGCACTGATGGATGAAAGATCATGGGCGTAAACCACGTCGAGCTGCGCATTGCAGGTGATGGCCAGTTTGGACGCCTCACACAAGATCCTGTCGTTGAAACCCTTGTATTGGTCATCACTGTGAAAAGGGTCTACGGCAGCGACAATTTTGCGCGGCAATGCGTGATGCAAATGGCTGACAAAATGCAGGGGGACCGGGCATTCGCGCAGCAGGTGAATATCCAGTGGGGTAAACATCAGGCGCGACAGCAGCGATTCGTGCTCCAGGGCTTTGATCAAGGCGGCCATCGGCTGCTCTTTGAGATGAATCAGGATCTCTTGCAACGGCCGCTCTACCCAGACCACTTCCGTGGTGACGTGCACACCGATCTTGCGCATGGGGCGTGCCTGGTCTTCAAGCCACTGGCGATGACGCTCGACATAACCCAGCCGCATCTGATCCAGCGCTTGTTCATTAACCATCCCGGCAGTCGCCAGCCCTTCGAGGTAATCGAACGCCACGATGTGCAATGCTGCTTGCGACGCTTTGGCCAATGCTGCAGCCCGGTCAAAGGCGGGACTGTTGTGCATCAGAGGTGGGACGACCAGCATGAAACGCGATTGATCAGCCATGACTGTACTCCGGTAGGTCATCGAACAGTGGTGTGCCGAAATGACTCCAGGTTCTTACAGGTATAGTCGGTGGATCACCTGACGACTGTCGTCGGGATCGTTGGATGTCTCGAATCCCAACGCCTTGGCCAGGTCGCGCATTGGCGCATTGCTGGCGGCGTCTACCGAATACATCTGCTGAAAGCCGTTATGGCGTGCGGCCTTGATCAAGTGTTCCATCAGTAAAGTGCCCAGCCCCAGGTGGGTCCATTCATCGGCGACCGTGACGGCGCATTCACACACCTGTTCGCTGGTGGCGGCGTAGCGGCTGATGCCGATCTCGACCAGCCGACCGTTGTCGTGGACCATGGCGATGTAGGCCACGCGTTGTTTGTTGTCGGTGTCCATCAACTGATCGAGCATCGCGGCGCTGGGCTCACTGATTTGCGCAAGAAAGCGCATGTGCCGGGATTCCGGAGACAGCCGTTTGATGAAGGCATATTCGCGGTCGCGGTCCTTTTCCGTCAGTGGCCGGATCAGCACGTGGCGACCATCCCTGAGCGCTTCGATCCAGTACTGGCTGTCCACCGCGGCGTAAGCGGCTGCGGCGCGGTCATTGTGGTCTTTGACGGTAAGCATGGGGTTAATCCTCCAGCGTTGTTCTTATAGGGCGGGCACGGCAAAAGCCTGTTTCATTCCTTTCTACGCCGCTGCCTGCCCTGGTATTTGATCTGGATCAAACATTCGATCAAAGGCTGTAGAGGTTCCCGCTTCGTCAAGGCACCGACATTGACGGCACTCACGTCACCAGCGACGTCACTCATCGAGTGACGTTTCTTCAGGTTTTTTAGGGGCTTAGCTCACCAGTACATACGGCATCTGTTCCCTCGCAGCCTTCAGGGTGCTTGCCCACCAGTTCAGCTGAACCAGCATTCGAGCCATGGGCAGCCGGGCTTGATCAGTCTGTCGTACATGCCCGGCCTCATCGATCAGCGACCAGGGATCAGTGAAGGACACGTAATTGCTGATAGGTACCGCGTGCTGCGCGGACAGCACCTGGCGAAGGTGATCGATCGCACAAAGTCCACCCGATGCCCCGCCGTAGCCAATGAATGCCACTGGCCTTGCGTGCCAGCGAACCGACACCTGATCAAAGAATGCTTTAAGCCCGGAGTGATAAACATCGGACAGTTGCGATGTGATGAACAGAAATGCATCAGCATCGGCCAAATGGCGAAGAGTTTCCTGTCGCTGTATCGCTGCCATCTTGTCAGGTTTGGCCATGAGGTCGGCAGGTCCCATAAACCAAGGCTCGAACTCGGCACGTTGCGCCAAAACATCAGAAACCCATTTCAGCAGCGCAGCGTCCAGACCTTCCTTATCCTTGGCGCCATGAATCACGATCAGTTTCATCTCGCTGTTCATCTCAACCTCCCACTGTAAATCCGCACGTCTTTGCTGAATTTCTCCTGCGCCTTTCAGGCTCTGGATTAGAGTATGAGTGGCAGCGCGGCAGATATAGCCGGTACTGGGGCATACAATTTGTGACGTGAATTCATATGAGACGGTTGGACATAAACTGCTTCGCCGAAATGAACGTGTTCGTCAGGGTCGTTGAAGATGGCGGTTATACGGCGGCCGCCAAGCATTGTGCGATGACCCCGTCAGCGGTCAGCAAGCTGGTCTCGAGGCTGGAAAACCGCTTGGGCACGCGTTTGCTCAATCGCTCGACAAGACGGCAATTGCTCACGCCTGAAGGGGCCGCGTTCTATGAACGCAGCGTGACTATCCTGGCGGCGCTCGATGAGGCCGAGCAGGAGGCCGCGGCGAGCTCCGAACCGCAGGGAACCGTGCGGGTCAACTGCAACGTCGATATCGGGCGTTTGTATCTGCTGCCCCTGTTGCAGACATTTTTGCGGCTCCACCCTGGAGTCTCGGTGGAGGTTTTTCTCAGTGACGAGGTTGTCGACCTGATCAGCGCACGGGCTGACGTGGCCATCCGCAGCGGCCCGCTGAAAAGCTCCAATCTCGTGGCCAGGCGCTTGGGCGAGACGAGAGCCCTTGTCGTGGCATCACCGGCCTATCTTGCAGCTCGCGGCATACCGAAAACGCCAGCCGATCTTGCGGACCACACCTGTCTGGGGTTCACCTTCAGTCCACCGATGATGGAGTGGGGCTTCGTCAGCGCAGACGGCCAACCCATTCCGGTGGCCGTCGCCGGCAATGCACGGGCCAGTGACGGCAATGCAGTTCGCGATCTGGCAATTCTTGGGCTCGGCCTCGCGCGCGTTGGGTTTTGCCAGGTCGAGCAAGATCTGGCGGATGGCCGGCTTCTTTCGGTGCTAGAGGACTTCGTGCCCAGCGCAAAGACGGAAGTGCACGCGGTTTACGTCGGGCAAGGAGGGAAGTTGCCCACACGTGTCAGAGCCTTCATGGATTTTCTGGCGGCAAACTTGAAAATCCACTGATCGCATGGGACCAGGGCACCTCACGCTTGGCGGTAGGCGCTGGGCGTGACGCCGACTTCGCGACGAAAAACCTGGGAAAAATGGCTGGGGCTGGAATAACCGACTTCCAGCCCGACATCAATGATGCTGCGCTCGGTCTCGAGCAGTAGATGTCGCGCGCGACTCATGCGCAGGCGGATGAAATACTGCGACGGCGACAGCCCCGTGGCACGCTTGAACATCCGGCTGAAGTGGTACTCGCTCAAGTCAGCGATTCGTGCCAACTGCGCAAGGCTGAAGTCATCGGCCAGGTGCTCGTTCATTGCATCGATAACGCGACGCAGCTTGTACGCTTGCAGAGCATTGCTGCGTCGGGTCGTACTGTGCGGATCGAGATAACGCCGTATCAGGTGAACGGTCAGCGCCTGAGCCAGGCTGTGTACGAACAACGGGCTGGGTTCGCGTTGCTCAATCAACTCGAGGCGTAACTGATTGAGCATGAAACTTATCCGTTCATCCCGGGCACCGGAGATATCCAGGAACGTCACTGCAACGCTGTGCTCGCCCAGAACATCACGGGCCGCCTGTTCAATCATGGGCAGGCCGAGATAAAGATGCATCACTTCGAAGGTGTCGCAGCCCAGGGTCTGCCAGCGCATCTCATAGGGTTCATTTGTATTGGTAAGAAAAAAGTCGCCAGCCTGCACCTCGACGGCTTTCCAAGCCCCACCGAGGGATCGCTCCTCGACCTTGGCCGAGCCTGTCAGGACCAATACCAGCAGGGGTTCGACCACGGCGGGCACGAGTATTGGCTCTACGGTGCTGTGATGGCTGAACAACTGCACCATCACATCCTGCATTTGCGGGAGCAGCGGCAATACCTGCGGCGTTCCCGGCAGATGATGCGGCATCGATTCGGCCGCGATGCGAAGGGTATCAATCGGTGGCACGTCGTCATGTTCAGGCTGGCGCACACGAGGCTCCATTGAAAAAAGCGCTGAGGGGCTGGCATCAACAGGGTAACGCAACCTCGGTACCCATCGGCAATTGCGCAAGCTACCTCAGAAATTCAGATGTTGGCGCAAAACTCCAACAGCCACGGCAAGCCTGCGAAAGCCCGATTCTCCCGATTGCGCGACAGTGAGGCCGTCGATAACTACAGCGCCTCACGGGCGCCAGGCCGCCGAATATCTCGCCGGCTTGCAAGCAGGAGAGCACCATGACTCAGATCAATCACCGTATTTCCAACGAAGTCGAAGGCAAAGTCGCGCTGGTCACCGGCGCCGCCAGTGGCATCGGCAAGGCTATCGCACTGATGCTGCATGCGCGTGGCGCCAAGGTCATTGCTGAAGACATCAATCCCGCCGTCGAAGCACTCGCTCGTCCCGGATTGGTGCCGCTGGTAGCCGACATCAGCAAAGACGGGGTTGCTGAGCGCGCCGTCGGATTGGCCGTCGAGACGTTCGGGCGACTGGACATTCTGGTCAACAACGCCGGGATCATCATCAACAAGCTGGTCATCGACATGACCCGCGAAGACTGGGAGCGCATCCAGGCAGTCAATGCAACCGCGGCCTTTTTGCATTGCCGCGAAGCAGTCAAGGCGATGATGCCCAACAAATCGGGAGCGATAGTCAATATCGCCTCTTATGCCTCCTATTTCGCCTTCCCGACCATTGCCGCTTACACCGCGTCCAAAGGCGCATTGGCCCAATTGACCCGCACGCTGGCGCTCGAGGCTATCGAGCATGGCATTCGCGTCAATGCCATCGGCGTCGGCGACGTTGTCACCAACATTCTTAACGACGTGGTAGAGGACGGTCCTGGCTTCCTCGCCAAGCACGGTGAAGCCGCTCCCATCGGACGTGCCGCGCAGCCGGAAGAAATTGCCGAAGTCGTGGCATTTCTCGCCTCGGACCGCGCAAGCTTCATTGTTGGCTCGGTGGTCATGGCGGATGGCGGCATGACCGTCACCGCTGGTTGATCGGCTGAACGGGCATTTGCGTTAAAGAGAGCAGCTTCTGGGCCGTTTTCTGCCGGTGATGTCCGGCTGAGAACGGCCAGGAGCGAACTGCAAACGCGTGCTTTCTCCAAGGCTATTGCAAAGGCTGGATTGCAGCGCGCCGGGTGCCTGCGAACGCACTCGTGCCAAGCCAGCGCCACAAGTTTTCTGCGTCTTGCACGGCGCCGTCTACCCGCAATTCCTGTGACCGCAGAACCTCTTTTGGCGTGCGGTCGCCGGTCCACACCTCAGTCAATGCTCGTACGCTGGAGTCCACGACGAGCGTGAGTTCGCGTCCCGGATCGTCGCGACACAGATCTGCCACACCCTGTTCAACCACCAGCCACCACGCTTGCTCACCGGACCGCGCGTCGCGGAACCGGAAGTGAATGACCACCGACCGGGGCGGGAACATTTCGATGCGCGCAAACCGACGTATGTCCCACATCAGCAAGCCCGCGTCGAGTTCGTTATCGCGAAGGCGACTGCCTATCCAGCGCGCCCCCCAATGGCCCAGTGCCATGATGATGGGGCGCAAATCCTCGCCGGCCTCGGTCAGGCTGTATTCCCAGACGTTGCCTGCGGCCGTGCGATGCACGACACCGATATCTTCCAGGTGGCGCAGCCGCTGTGCCAGCAAGCTGGTGGACATGCGTGGCACGCCGCGGTGCAGTTCATTGAAACGCTTGCTGCCGCATAGCAACTCGCGCACGACCAAAGGCGTCCAGCGTTCGCACAGTGCCTCGGCACCGCGTGCGACCGTACAGAACTGACCATAGCTTTCATCCATCGCCTGTCCCTCCGCTACTTCAACGCTTCAGATTCTGAACTAGCCGGGCGGTTTCCCGACGTGCACGCTGAAACCTGCCAAAGCCACGGTTTCAGGAGTACGTCATGACCAAGATAGCCATCATTCAGCGGCCGCCGGTGCTGCTCGATCGTAGCGCGACGATCGCCCAGGCCGTGCAATCGGTCCGCGAAGCTGCAGCGTCGGGAGCCTCGTTGATTGTTTTGCCCGAATCATTCATTCCAGGTTACCCGTCGTGGATCTGGCGGCTGGCGGCGGGAAAAGACGGGGCTCTAATGGGGCAGTTGCATACTCGCCTGTTGGCCAACGCGATTGATATCGCGAGCGGCGACCTGAACGAACTGTGCGAGGCCGCTGTTGCTCACGCCGTGACAATCGTATGCGGCATCAATGAACGCGAACGCCGTAATGGAGGCGGCACGCTTTACAACAGCGTAGTCGTTATCGGAACCCATGGCGAAGTGCTCAACCGTCATCGCAAGTTGATGCCAACGAACCCCGAGCGCATGGTCCATGGTTTCGGCGATGCGTCAGGGTTGCGTACCGTCGATACACCCGTCGGTCGCATCGGTACGCTCATCTGCTGGGAAAACTACATGCCCCTGGCGCGCTATTCATTGTATTCCCAGGGCGTGGAAATCTACGTTGCGCCAACCTACGACACTGGCGAGGGCTGGATCAGCACGATGCGGCACATTGCACTCGAAGGCCGTTGCTGGGTGCTTGGCAGTGGCAGCTTGCTGCGCGGCAACGACATTCCCGATGACTTTCCAGGTCGCCTGCAACTGTTTCCCGATCCGGATGAGTGGATCAACGACGGTGACTCGGTGGTGGTCAACCCTCAAGGCCGGATCACAGCCGGTCCGTTGCACCGGGAGGCGGGCATTCTGTATGCGGACATCGACACCTCACTCGTGGCGCCAGCGCGGCGGGCGCTCGACGTCAGCGGGCACTATGCGCGCCCCGACATTTTCGATCTGCAAGTGCGACGCACGCCGACGACGGCGGTGCGCTTCGTCGACGAGTGAAGCTGGCTAACCCTCAGGCAATCCGTCCCGACTTCGGCTGTACGTGCGTTAACTGATGAAGGAGTCATTCCATGAGCATTCAAAGGTCTTACAAAGGCAGTTGTTTTTGCGGCGCTGTCGAATTCACCGTCAGCGGTGAGCCGGCGGCAATGGGCTATTGCCATTGCGAGTCGTGTCGACAGTGGTCAGCCGCGCCGGTCAATGCCTTCACGCTGTGGAAACCCGAGGCGGTGCAAGTCACTCGGGGGGCTGACGACATTGGCACCTTCAACAAGACACCGCAGAGTTATCGCAAATGGTGCAGGCGTTGCGGCGGACACCTCTTCACCGAACACCCCGGGATGGGCCTCATCGATGTGTATGCCGCGGTCATCCCGGATCTCGCGTTTTCGCCAGGTGTTCACGTCCACTACCAAGAGGCCGCGCTGCGCATCAGGGATGGGGTGCCGAAGCTTAAGGATGTCCCTGGTGAATTGGGAGGATCAGGCATCAGCGTGGACGAATGAGGCTGGCAGCGGCGGGGTGCCGGCGCGCGATTTCCACCTTTCGCCATCGGCGGCAACCTGCCGACAACGCCATACCTTGACGTTGCAAACCCTCAAGGCGCCCGTTCAATGGCAGAATCTCCTTAACTTGACTGTTTTGGAGAACACCATGCTTCGTGTGTTTGAACGAAGGCTCGATCCCTTTCCGCCTGACGAGGTGCCACCGCCACCGGACGGCCTGGCTCGTTTCCTGTGGGCCTGTACGCGGGGAGCGCGTGGTTACATCCTTGCGCTGGCGCTGCTCGGTGCCGGTGTATCGATTTACGAAGCGTGGCTGTTTTCCTTCCTCGGCCAGGTCGTGGACCTGCTCTCGACCTGGCAGGCAGGCGGTGAGGCGGCTGCGCAGGAAAGTCGCGTGTTGTGGGGCATGGGCATTGTCATGGTCACCAGTGTCGGGCTGGTGGCGTTGCGCACCATGGTGCAGCACCAGATATTGGCAATTAACTTGCCGTTGCGGCTGCGCTGGGACTTCCATCGCCTGATGTTGCGGCAAAGCCTGTCGTTTTTTTCCGATGAGTTTTCCGGCCGCGTCACCACCAAGGTGATGCAGACCGCGCTAGCGGTACGAGACGTGCTCTTCACCCTGATCGAAATCGTCCCGGGTATCGGGGTGTATTTCATTGCGATCATCGCACTGGCCGGTGGCTTCGCGCTGAAACTCATGCTGCCATTCGTTGCCTGGGCTCTGCTGTTCGGCCTGGCCATGTGGTACTTCGTGCCTCGCCTGGGGAAAGTCGGGCAGGAACAGGCGAATGCGCGGTCAATGATGACCGGGCGTATCTCGGATGCGTACACGAACATCACTACGGTGAAACTGTTCTCCCATTCCAATCGTGAAGCGCACTTCGCGCGAGCGGCAATGGAGGATTTCAAGCAAACCGGCTTTCGCCAGATGCGCCTGGTCAGCCAGTTCGAGATCGTCAACCAGGCATTGGTGGTGGGGCTGATCATGGCCGCCGGCGGTTATGCCCTGTGGCTGTGGCACCAGGGTGACGTCGGCGCAGGTGCCGTGGCGGCAATCACTGCAATGGCGTTGCGGATCAATGGCATGTCGAACTGGATCATGTGGCAAATGACCTCGCTGTTCGAGAGCATCGGCACGGTACAGGACGGCATGGCGACGCTGACCCGCGGTCCCAAGGTCAAGGATGCACCGGATGCGGGTGTGCTGGTGACCTCAGGCGGCGCGGTAACCTTCGATAAAGTGAGCTTCAACTACAATGGTGAGCGCCAGGTGCTCGATGGCCTGAGCCTGAACATTCGTCCGGGTGAAAAAATCGGCCTGGTCGGCCGCTCTGGCGCCGGCAAATCCACGCTTATCAACTTGCTGCTGCGCTTCTATGATGTCGACAGCGGGGAGATTCGCATCGACGGCCAGAACATTGCACACGTGACGCAAGACAGCCTGCGCAGCTCCATCGGCATGGTCACCCAGGACACTTCGCTGCTGCACCGTTCCATTCGCGACAACATTGCATACGGTCGTCCCGATGCGACCGACGCGCAAATCCGTGCCGCCGCGGCCAATGCCCAGGCCGATGAGTTCATCAGCCAACTGAGCGACCGGCAGGGCCATACCGGCTACGACACCCTGGTGGGTGAGCGCGGCATCAAGCTGTCCGGCGGCCAGCGTCAACGCGTCGCGATTGCCCGGGTGATGCTCAAGAACGCCCCGATCCTGCTGCTTGACGAGGCCACCAGCGCGCTGGACTCGGAAGTCGAAGTGGCCATTCAGGAAAGCCTCGATGAAATGATGCAGGGCAAAACCGTGATCGCCATCGCCCATCGGCTGTCCACCATTGCAGCCATGGACCGCCTGATCGTCATGGATGACGGACGCATCATCGAGCAGGGCACCCACACCGAGTTACTCGCGAAGAACGGCATCTATGCGCGGCTTTGGCAGCATCAGAGTGGCGGGTTCCTGGGTGAGGACAAGGGCGTGGTCGAGGCAATGGATCAGGCGTGAGTGTGAAGGGGCAGGCAACGGGCGAGAGGGAGAGCTGCACGACGATTGCCAGACAGAGGAGGGCGAAGACGAGCGGTGGAAGCAATTGCCTGGTATTTGCCTGTCGATGCCTTGCCCGTCTCTCAACGCCCCTGGTGCCTCTTACCGGCGAGCGACATTCATTTTATTTCGGTTCCAGGCACGAAGAGCTTACCGGGATCATCGACCTCCTTCAGGTCAATCAACGCTCGACAAATGCAGTGCGAGAACTGTTCCTGCAGCGTTTCGGGGTCGTTCCAGGCTATTTGCGATGCTTTCAGATGTTGTGCCTCGGACGATTTGTAGCAGACACAATTGTCGAGTCGGGTGACGCCATTATTTGTGCTCTGACAAGCCGTGGCCAGCAAACAGATCGCGATGAGCATTGCACAGCGTTTCATTGGCTCCCCTCCGAGTTGTAAACCCGACGCTAGAAGGTAGCTTAGCCGTCATTTACCATCGCTCCATCCACGGGCGGCTTCGGCCGCGTGCCGCCTGTCTGTTCGAAGCGCGCGCCTCTGATACCGATAAACTTGACGACCTCAGATTGAACGCTGGTTCACGCGGGCCATGAGCTGTTCGGCGCTTTCCTTGCGTTCGGAGTAGCGATCCACCAGAAACCCCTGATGGTCACGCAGCAGCAGGGTGAATTTCACCAGTTCTTCCATCACGTCGACCACGCGGTCGTAGAACGCCGAGGGCTTCATTCGGCCGGCTTCGTCGAATTCCATAAAAGCCTTCGGTACCGAGGATTGATTGGGAATGGTGAACATGCGCATCCAGCGTCCCAGCACACGCAGTTGGTTGACTGCGTTGAAGGACTGCGAACCACCGCAGACTTGCATCACCGCCAGTGTCTTGCCCTGAGTCGGGCGAATGGCACCGAGGGCAAGGGGAATCCAGTCAATCTGTGCCTTGAATACAGCCGACATCGCGCCATGCCGCTCCGGCGAACACCAGACCTGACCTTGCGACCACAACACCAGATCGCGCAACTCCTGCACCTTGGGATGATCCACAGGTGCATCGTCGGGAAGCGGCAAACCGGAGGGATTGAAGATGCGGGTTTCCGCACCAAAGTGTTCCAGCAGGCGTGCGGCCTCTTCGACCAGCAGACGGCTGAACGAGCGCTCGCGGGTCGACCCGTACAACAACAGGATGCGTGGCTTGGGTTCGCCCGGACGAAAAGTGATGCCTGCGTCGTCGAACAGGGAGAGGTCAAGGTTAGGCAGTTGCTCAGACATGTTTCTTCCTGCTCAGAGAGCGCCGATTCGGTCCAGTTCGCGTTTGAGTTGATCGCGGCTGAGTTCATTGAAGGGCAGGGCGAGGAACGCCCTGCAGCGTTGCTCGATGTGCGCAAGCGTGGCGCGGAAAGCCGCGTCCACCGCCGCTTCGTCACCCACTACGTCGGAAGGATCTTCCAGGCCCCAATGGGCCTTCAGCGCCGGGCCGAAATACACCGGGCAACTTTCGCCTGCCGCCTTGTCGCAAACGGTAATGACGATATCCGGTGGGTTATCCTCAAAGGCATCATTGCCCTTGCTGCTCAATCCTTCGATGGAAATGGCGGACTGTTGTAGCGTGGTCAGGCTACGCGGCAGTACTTTGCCTTTGGGAAAGCTGCCGGAACTTACCGCTTCGAAACCCTGCGGTGCCAGGTGATTGAACATGGCTTCTGAAAGGATGCTGCGACAGCTGTTGGCCGTGCACATGAACAGAACTCGCATGGATTGCTCCCTCCGCATTTGCGGATATCGAAGGCTCAAGCGCCGTGTCCGCGCCGAGAGGGTAATCAACAGAATCGCAAGTGTCAGCACTTTGAGGTCGTACCGACATATACGGGAAGTCAAATATACGGATATCCGTATGTGCGGGCAACTCATCAATGGGCGTCGGAGGGTATTGAAGACGCCATCGCGGGCAAGCCTTGCTCTACAGGTAGTGCGCAATCCCGTAGACGCAAGGCTGGCCCGCGATAGCCGTTACGCGGTATCGCGCCGAATCAGAAGAAGCCCAGCGGATT
>NZ_RCOB01000093.1:0-17537 GCF_004307665.1 Pseudomonas sp. Sample_16 | reverse complement strand
TAGAGATGCTTGGAAAATGCGGCAGTATCCGTTAAAGCCGAATGATGTTCAACACATCGCCCGACAGGCTGACCTGTACGCCCGAACCCCATAACGGGTCGCGACGCAGGTCTTCGGAGACCTTGTAATGTCCTGCGATCGAAACCAGTTCAGCGCTCATTTGCTGACAGAAAATCCTGGCCTTGGTGTCGCCTTTGACGCCGGCCAACACCCGGCCACGCATGGGGCCGTATACATGGATGTTGCCATCGGCGAGAAGTTCCGCCCCAGGACTGACCGAGGAGATCACCACCAGGTCGCTGCCTTGTGCATAAATCTGCTGGCCACCGCGTACTGGCGAAGTGATGATTTTGGTCGGTTTGATCGTCGGCTCCGGCGGTTTTTCCGGTTTTTTTGCAACGGCGCCTTCGTTCAGGTCCAGCGCACGCTCACGCGCACCGGAGGGCGGCAGCACCGGCAGATCGACCGCGATGGCCGCTGCGATGTCTTCAATGCGGCTGGCACGGATCGCCAGGGTGCGCAGGCCATGCTGGCGGCAGACGCGCATCAGGCCCGGCAGATCGACCGCACCTTCGCTGGCCGGGAGTTTGTCCAGGGCCAGTACCAGCGGCGCATTGCTGAAAAAACCAGGCGCCTGGGCGACCTTGGCGGCCAATTGCCGGTCGAGGCCCTCGAGGTCGTTACGGGCCAGTTCCAGTACCGTAATGGCGAGCATGCTGCCCTTCAGCTGGAACACGGGATCTTGGTCTAGCGGTTCGGTTTGGCTCATGGTCGGCATACAACGACTTGTCACTAAAAGTGCCGAGACTTATAACGAGAACGCCCGCAGGCCGCAAGCCGGGTCGAACGATGTAGAATGCGCGGCCATTGTCTTAACGGATGCATTAATGGACCGCCCGCGTTTTCGAAAAACCTTTCTATCTCCACGTTTCTGGCCGCTGTGGTGTGGCTTGGGGCTGTTGTGGCTGATTGTCCAGCTGCCGTATCCGGCATTGTTGTGGCTCGGTCGCGCGCTCGGCGCCTTGATGTATCGCGTGGCGGGCGACCGACGGCGCATCGCCAAGCGCAATCTGGAGCTGTGTTTCCCGGAAAAGTCCGCGGCCGAGCGCAAGCGCCTGCTCAAGGAAAACTTCGCCTCCACCGGCATCGCGTTCTTCGAAATGGCCATGAGCTGGTGGTGGTCGCGCGAGCGGTTGGCGAAGCTGGCACATATTGAAGGGCTGGAGCATTTGCAGCAGGCTCAGCGCGAAGGCAAGGGCGTGATCCTGATGGCGGTGCATTTCACCACCCTGGAAATCGGTGCGGCGCTGTTGGGCCAGCAGCACACCATCGACGGCATGTACCGCGAGCACAAGAACCCGTTGTTCGACTTCGTCCAGCGCCAGGGACGTGAGCGCCACAACCTCGATTCGCTGGCGGTGGAGCGTGAAGATGTGCGCGGCATGCTCAAGCTGCTGCGTGCGGGGCGGGCGATCTGGTACGCGCCGGATCAAGACTACGGCGCCAAGCAAAGCATTTTCGTGCCGCTGTTCGGCATCCAGGCTGCAACCGTCACCGCCACCAGCAAGTTTGCGCGGCTGGGCAAGGCGCTGGTGGTGCCGTTCACCCAGGAGCGTCTGGCGGATGGCAGCGGTTATCGTCTGGTCATCCATGCGCCGCTCGAAGGCTTCCCCGGCGAAACCGAAGAGGCCGATTGCCTGCGTATCAACCAATGGATCGAAGGCGTGTTGCGCGAATGTCCGGAGCAATACCTGTGGGCGCACCGCCGCTTCAAGAGTCGTCCACCGGGCGAGCCCAAGCTCTACGCAAAACGCGGTTGACCCGCCGCCCCCAATAAGCACCATGGAGTGTTGCAATGAGTCCTGCTGAACCGGTAACTGGTTTGATTCTTTCCGGTGGCGGGGCGCGGGCGGCCTATCAGGTGGGCGTGCTGGCGGCAATTGCCGAGCTTTTGCCCCTGGGCGCGGACAATCCGTTTCCGGTGATTGTCGGCACCTCGGCCGGGGCGATCAATGCAGTCAGCCTGGCCAGCGGCGCCACGGATTTTCGCGCTGCCATCGAACGCTTGACGGTCTTCTGGCAGGGCTTTCGCAGTCGCCTGGTGCTGCGCAGCGACTGGCCAGGCGTCATCCATCAGGCCAGCCGCTTTGTCAGCCACAGTTTGCTGGGGCTCGGTGCTCAGGTGCCGGTTGCGCTGCTTGACAGCTCGCCGCTGCGCCGTTTGCTCAACGACAAGTTGCAGATGACCGGCATCGCCGAATCCATCGCACAAAAGCAGTTGAAGGCGGTGGCGGTGACGGCATTCGGTTACGAGTCGGGGCAGGCCGTGACGTTTTACCAGGGCGGCGGCACAATCGAAGCCTGGTTGCGTCATCGCCGGATCGGCGTTCCTGCGCAATTGTCCGTTGATCACCTGCTGGCCAGTTCAGCCATTCCACTGCTGTTCGCCCCGGTGAAAATCGGCGAGGAATATTTCGGCGATGGCGCGGTGCGGCAGTCAGCACCGATCAGCCCGGCGCTGCACCTGGGCGCCAATCGTGTGCTGGTGGTGGGCGTCAGCGGCAACCCGCGAGGCGTCGACCCCGAACATCCGTTGCAACGTGTCTACACCGGCCAGCAACCGACGCTGGCGCAAATCGGTGGGCACATGCTCAACAGTACGTTCATCGACAGCCTGGAAAGCGACATTGAGTTGTTGCGCCGCTTGAATCAGTTCAGCCACCTCATGCCTGACGGTACGCCGACGCGCACTCTGGGCGTGGCTCCTGTCGAGGTGTTGGTGATTTCACCGAGTCAGCCAATCGACGAGATCGCTGCACGTCATCGCCAGGAACTGCCGGCGGCATTGCGGCTGTTTTTGCGCGGACCGGGCGCGACCAAGACCAGTGGCGCGGGCGTGTTGAGTTATCTGCTGTTCGAGGCGGGGTACTGCAGCGAGTTGATTGATCTGGGGCGGCGCGATGCGTTGGCCAAGCGCGGGGAATTAAGCCGGTTTCTTGGGTTGGCGGAGCCTGTGGTTTCGGCTTGAGATCGTTGGTGCGGCTATCGCGAGCAAGCTTTGCTCCTACCGGTTTTGTGTCGTTCAGATAATTGGCGAACGACACAAAACCGGTAGGAGCAAAGCGAAGACGTCCTTACAGACGCTGAAGGATCAGAAGTGAACCTTAACCAGGAAACTGGTCACGCTCTGATCGGTCTTGAAGCCCTGGCTGTCTTCAATCCCGTACTTGTTCTTCCAGTAGTCATACTCGACACCGACGTACAACTGCTTCTCTCCCAGGCTCAGCGCCTTGCCCAGGTCGTACTTGATCTGTGGATTGAAGTGCAGGTTGGCGTGATATTCGCCTTTGTCGTTGACGTCGTTGTCGACCACCCAGTCCATGAAACCATCGATCAGGATGTCTGAGTCGCCGACCGGGACAGTGTAGGACCAGACTGGCGTGACTTGCCACACGTCATCCCCCGCGCGACTGCCTTCAGTGTGGCGGTTGTAGAAGTTCAGTTGGAAATAATCAAAGCCCGGAATGGCCAGGTCGAAACCCGGACCGATCAGGTAAGACTCGGTGTCGTTTTCGCCGAACTCGTAGGTCATGGCCAACAGCACGTCTTTGATCGGGCCGAATTCGACTTTCTGGTCGAAGATCTTGTTGAACGACAGCCGTGGGCTGAGTTCGCCGTAATGGGTGTTTTCACCGGCGAAGCCGTCTTCCTTGCCGTTGTAGAAAATCTTGTCGATAAAGAAGAAGTTATCGCCGTATTTCCAGCCATCGGCGTGTTCGAAGGTCACCGTCTGCTGGATGCGCGGATTGACCTGGAAGTCTTTGCCATACAAGTAAGTCAGGCTGTTGTTCTGCCATTGCAGCAGATCGCCCGCCATCGCCTGACCCCCCGCCAGCATGGATCCCGCCAGCATCAGGCTAGTGCACGTACGTTTCATTCGGTTGCTCCCAAAAAGTAGGTGTTCCACGTATTTTTTTAAGGTCGGCGCTCTGGTGTGGCGCCTTTTTTCGTTGCGGTAAATATTCATCCAATCGGTCAGCTTTCATGCTGTTAGCAAGAGCTGCGCCAAGGCATTCGAAAAGCAAAAAAACTCCCGCTCGGCTGCTCAAAAACAGTCGATTGAGAGGGGTATGGGGATGCCTTGATACCGTCCAGAGCCGGGATAAGTTGGCTTTCTGGTCAGGAATTAAATCCGGGCTTTTTTTTAAAGCGGATTCAGGCGGCCGCGGAGAATACTGACTCCTTGGCCAGGTCTCAAGTGCCCCGCAACAGCGCACCGACGACAGGTGTGGCGCACGGTTGCGGGTCATTTTAGAAATGCACCTTCACCAGCAGGCTGGTGGTGTTTTCATTGGTATCGAAGTTCGCGGTGTTTTCGATGCCGTACTTGTCTTTCCAGTAGCTGTACTCGGCGCCGACGTACACCTGTTTCTCCCGCCAGCCGAGGGCTTTGCCCAGGTCGTACTTGATCTGCGGGTTGAAGTGCACGTTGGCGTGATAGGTGCCGCGCGAGTTCTGGTCGTTATCCACAACCCAGTCTATGTAACCGTCAATCAACAGGCTCGAATTGCCCAGCGGCACGGTATAGGACCAGGCCGGGGTGATCTGCCAGACGTCGTCGCCGGGGCGCGAACCTTCGGTGTGGCGGTTATAAAAGTTCAAGGTGAAAAAATTGAAGCCGGGGATCGCAAGGTCGAAGCCGGGGCCGATCAGGTAGGCCTCGGTGTCGTCTTCGCCGTTCTCGTAAGTCATGGCCAGCAGCACATCCTTGATCGGACCGAATTCGAAACGGCGGTCGAGGATTTTGCCGAGGGACAACCGCGGACTGAACTCGCCGTAATAGGCGTGGACGCCTTTGTTCCGGTCTTTCTCGCCGTTGTAGTAAGTGCTGTCGATGAACATGAAGTTGTCGCCGTACTTCCAGCGGTCGGCGTGCTCAAAGGTTATCGTTTGTTGAATCGACGGGTTGACCGCGAAGTCCTTGCCGTACAGATAGCTCAGGCTGTTGGTCTGCCACAGCAGCAAATCGCCGGCCATGGCCTGGCTAGCAGCCAGCAGGCCAGCACCCAACAGCAGGTTGGTTGTTGTCCGAATCATCTGTTGCTCCCTCTTGTTGTTATTTTCAAGGCGCAGCAAACCCCTACCCTGTAAGAGCGAGACTGCTCCGGGCGGCGTTCCGACGATGGTCGTCAACGATTACGCGTGTTATCTGGATAACGCGGTGTTCTCGGGTTCATCGTCGGAACGCCGCCCGGAGCAGGCTCGCTCCTACAGGGGCGGCGTTTCTGTCTTAGTGGGCGTGGCAGTCGTTGATGGCCGCGCGCTCGGCGCCGCCAAGAATGTTGAACAGCAGGTTCAGCGTGAGCGCGCTGAGGGTGGCCATGGCGATACCGCTGTGGGTGATCGGGCTCATCCACAGCGGAAGGTGGGCAAAAAATTCCGGACGGACCACCGGGATCAGGCCCATGCCGATGCTCACCGCTACCAGCAACTGATTGCGACGGTCACCGATGTCGGCCTCCTGAAGAATCTTGATGCCCGTGGCGGCAACCATGCCGAACATCGCAATCGCCGCGCCACCCAATACCGCTGGCGGAATCGACGCCACCAGGAATGCGGCCTTGGGCAGCAGGCTCAAGACGATCAACAAGCCGCCGGCGACGATGGTCACCGAACGGCAGCGTACGCCGGTCATCTGCACCAGGCCGATGTTCTGGGCGAAGGACGAGTGAGTGAAGGTGTTGAAAAAGCCTGCGAAAAACGACGCGCCGGCATCACACAACAAGCCGCGGCGCAGCATCCGCGGGCAGACTTCCTGGCCGGTAATTTTGCCCAGCGCGAGGAACATCCCGGTGGACTCGACGAAAATGATTACCACGACAAGGCACATCGAAAGGATCGGCGCGAGTTCGAACTTCGGCATGCCGAAGTGCAGCGGGGTGACGAATTGCAGCCATGGCGCTTGGGCCATGCCGCTGAGGTCGACCATGCCGAGCACGCCACAGAGCACGTAGCCCAGGCACATGCCGATCAGCACGGAAATGTTGACCCAGAAACCGCGCATGAAGCGGTGCACCAGCAAAATGGTACCCAGCACCAGCGCGGCGATGATCAGGTAAATCGGTGAACCGAATTGCGCGGCATCCGCACCGCCGCCGGCCCAGTTCACGGCCACGGGGAACAGCGACAAACCGATCGAGGTGATGACCGTACCGGTCACCAGAGGCGGGAAGAAGCGCACGACCTTGGACATGAACGGGGCGATGAGCATGCCGAAGAAGCCGGCAGCGATGGTCGCACCGAAGATGCCTTGCATGCCGATGCCAGGCATGCCGGCCATGGCGACCATGCTGCCGACAGCGGCAAAACTGGCGCCCATCATCACCGGCATGCGGATGCCCATGGGGCCGATACCAAGAGATTGAACGATGGTGGCGATGCCGGCGACCAGCAGGTCGGCGTTGATCAGGAAGGCGATTTCTTCACGACTCAGGCCAGCGGCCTGTCCGATGATCAGCGGCACCGCGATGGCGCCACCGTACATCAGCAGAACATGTTGCAGACCGACCAGAATCAGTTGCAATAGGGGCAATCGCTGAATGGCGGGTGCGTCGGGGATGCGTGCTTTGGAGAGCTCGGACATGCAACACCTCGGATCTTTTTTATTCTTGTGATTTTTGTAAGGCAGACCTGTGGCGAGGGAGCTTGCTCCCGCTGGACTGCGCAGCAGTCCCCTTCTTTTCAGATAGAGAGGGGGCCGCTTCGCGGCCCAGCGGGAGCATCCCTTGCCACAAAAGCCCGCTTGTCACAGGCTTTTGTGTTGCTTAGTTGGTCGGAGCTCCCTGCACAATCCAGGCGCCGATCAGGTCACGTTCCTGCTGAGTCATCTGAGTGATGTTGCCCAGTGGCATGATCTGAGTGGCGACGGCTTGAGCCTGGATCCGCGCGGCGTTTTGGCGGATCTGCTCGGGGGTGTCGAACATCACTCCGCCCGGGGCTGCGCTGAACAGTGGGCTGGTCGGTTTGGCCGAGTGGCAGACCGAGCAGCGTTCCTGAATCACACTGTGCACTTTGTCAAAGCTCGGACCGGCGTTGGTCGCTTGCGCCGGGGCGGCGGCAGGCGTTTCTGCGGGTTTGGCTTCGGCCGGTTTCAAGCCACCGCCCACTGCAGTTTCCGGCAATGGCTGGTATTCGATGGCAGCAGGGGCCTTGGCTACTTCGGGGGCGCTGGACATCGGCTTCGGACCGGACACGTACGCCAGGCAAATCATGCCCACCGCTGCCACCGGCAGGGTCCAGGCAAATTTGTGGCTGTCGTGACGGGTGTTGAAGTAGTGACGCACCAACACCGCCAGCACCGCGATCCCGGCCAGAATCAGCCAGTTGTACTGGCTGCCGTAGGTGCTCGGGAAGTGGTTGCTGATCATGATGAACAGCACGGGCAAGGTGAAGTAGTTGTTGTGGCGCGAACGCAGCAAGCCTTTGGCTGGCAGCGCCGGGTCCGGCGTGCGATTCTCGGCGATGGCCGCCACCAGTGCGCGTTGCGCCGGCATGATGATGCGGAACACGTTGCCGACCATGATGGTGCCGATGATCGCGCCGACGTGCAGGTACGCACCACGACCGCTGAACACCTTGCTGAAGCCATAGGCCGCGCCGATGATCAGGACGAACAGGATGAAGCCGAGCAGGGCAGGGCGTTTGCCCAGGGCCGAGTCGCAAAGGAAGGAGTAGACGAACCAGCCGATGAACAGCGAGCCGATGCCGATGGCCACGCCTTCAGGACCGCTCAGGGTGCTGCCCGGAGCCAGCAGGTAGAGCGTCGGGTTGGAGTAGAACACCACGCACAGCAGCGCGATACCCGACATCCAGGTGAAGTAGGCTTCCCATTTGAACCAGTGCAGGTTGTCCGGCATGGTCGGTGGAGCCAGTTTGTATTTTTCCAGGTGGTAGATACCGCCGCCGTGGATCGCCCACAAATCACCGGCCAGACCGCTTTTCGGGTTGACCCGATTGAGGTTGTTTTCCAGCCAGACGAAGTAGAACGATGCGCCGATCCAGGCCACACCAGTAATCATATGAACCCAGCGCACGCTCAGGTTCAGCCATTCCAACAGATGTGCTTCCACAGTCTTTACCTCTCGCCTGTCACTCTTGTTGTCGAGTGATCAGACCTTCTCTTATTGGTGGGGGGCGAGGATCAAACGCTCATCCTCTTTGAAAAAATGCTCATCGCAGTTATTGCCTGTGCCACTGCGATCAACCACCAGGAAGTCATCCCGCTTTTCGATCGTCAGCACCGGGTGGTGCCAGACGCCGCGATGGTAATTGATGCCCTGCCTGCCGTTGGTGACGAAGGCGCGGACCAAGCCTGATACAGGTTCATCGCCAACTGGCGCGACCACGATCAGAAAGGGGTTGCCGAGCAGCGGAATGAAAGCCTGGCTGCCCAGCGGATGGCGCTCCAGCATGCTGACGGTCAGCGGCATGTCCTGCGCGTCGGCGCGGAATATGCTGATGATCGCTTTGTCCTCCGGCGTAGCGGTTTCCACCGTCGCCAGTTTATGGAAGCGCATGGTCGAACCGTTGTTGATCATGAAGTGATCGCTGCCGTCGGTTTCGATCACGTCACCGAAAGGGGCGAAGGCTTCTTTGGTCAGCGGTTCAATCGTCAATGTGCGCATGCTGGTCTTCTTACCTTGAATTCTGTGTTGATTATTGTGGCGAGGGAGCTTGCTCCCGCTGGACTGCGCAGCAGTCCCTTTTTTTGGGGCCGCTTCGCAGCCCAGCGGGAGCAAGCCCCCTCGCCACAGGTTCAGCGCTTACTTCGCAACCTTGCCCAATACACGCAGGCGGCTGACGCCACCGTCCGGGAACACGTTCAGGCGGATGTGGGTGATCGGGCCCAGTGCCTTGATCTGCTCGGCGAAGGTGTGTTCGGCGTGCATTTCCAGCTTCTGGCTTGGCAGCAGTTCGCGCCAGAACAGCGACTGGGTTTCGATCTGGCTGTCGGTGCCGCCTTTCACGAACGCGCCCTGGATCGAGCAGCTGTCCGGGTAGTTGCCTTTGAAGTGCAGGGTGTCGACGATGATTTTCTCGATCTCGCCCGGGTGCCCCAGCGCGACGATCACCCAGTCATTGCCCGGGGTGCGACGACGTGCGGTTTCCCAGCCATCGCCCATGTTGATGCCACGGCCCGGGTTGAGGATGTTGCTCATGCGGCCGAAGTGTTCATCGGAGCAGGCGAGGGCGCGGCCACCATTGAGGGCGGCGGCCAGGTCGACTTGCTCGTTGTCGCCGACAGCGGACCAGTCGCGGAACGGAATGCCATAGACGCGCAGACGGGCAACACCACCGTCCGGGTAGATGTTGAAGCGCAGGTGGCTGAACGCCTGGTCGTTGCTGATTTCGTGGTAGTGGTGGCTGTTGCCTTGCAGCTCGACGGCGGACAGCACTTCAGTCCACTGGGTGTTGTCGTCCGGCTCGCCCGAGGCCAGGAAGCAGGCTTCCAGGGAGGCCGACGGCGGGAAGTTGCCGGTGAAGAATGAAGTGTCGATGTCGACGCCCTTGATCGATCCCGGTACGCCCAGGCGGATCACAGCGCTGTCGTAGCCTTCGAAGCGCTTGCGGCGCGACTCCCAGCCGTCCATCCACTTGCCGTTGTCGTCGAACACGCCCTCCTTCCACACGGCCGGGGTCGGTTGGAACAGACGGTTGGCGTCTGCGAACCAGTCATCGGTGACCGAGATGATTTTGGTGCCCAGGCGGGCGTCGGCCAGGTTGACGAACTTCTCGAAAGGTACGGCGTAAGCTTTCATTCTTCTTGTCTGCCTTTAATAAGTTGGCTTGGGATGCTTGCAAGGCCCTGGGTACTGTTTGCGTTTGAAAGTACTCGGGCCAGGCTTGCTATAGGGTCAGTAATCGGAACAGGGCGATCTTGTTGATCTCCGCCAGCGCGCATTTGAATTCGGTGTCTGCCGAGTTGTGAATGCGCGTTTCGAACGCCGCGAGGATCTGATGCCGGTTGCTGCCTTTTACCGCCATGATGAAGGGAAACTTGAACTTGGCCTTGTAGGCGTCGTTCAGCTCGGTGAAGCGAGAAAACTCTTCGGCCGTGCATTGGTGAATACCGGCGCCAGCCTGTTCATTGGTGCTGGCTTCGGTCAGTTGGCCCTGGACGGCGGCTTTGCCGGCCAGGTCCGGGTGAGCGTTGATCAGGGCCAGTTGGCTTTGCTGATCGGCACTCAACAGGATGTCGCTCATGCGCTGGTGCAGGGTTTCGATCTCGTCGATCGAGGCGTCCTGGCCCAGGTCGAAGGCCTTCTCGGCCACCCATGGCGAATGTTCGTAGATGTCGGCGAAGGCTTTGACGAAGGCGTCGCGGCTCAAGGTCGATGGTTTCACTGTTTGAAAGGCGCTCATTTCGCGGCCCCTTGGTACGGGTGGGTTGCTTGCCAGTGACGCGCGATGTCGACGCGGCGGCTGAACCACACCTGTTCATGACTTTTAGCGTATTCGATAAAGCGCTTGAGCGAAGCCAGACGCGCCGGACGGCCGATCAGCCGGCAGTGCAGGCCGATCGACAGCATTTTCGGGGCTTCGGCGCCTTCGGCGTAGAGCACGTCGAACGCATCCTTGAGGTATTCGAAGAAGTCGTCGCCCTTGTTGAAACCCTGGACCTGGGTGAAGCGCATGTCGTTGGTGTCCAGGGTGTAGGGGATCACCAGGTGCGGCTTGCCGGTCGGGTTGTTCGGTTCCCAGTAGGGCAGGTCGTCGTCGTAGGTGTCGCAGTCGTAGAGGAAACCGCCTTCTTCCATCACCAGTTTGCGGGTGTTGGGGCCGGTGCGGCCGGTGTACCAGCCCAGCGGACGCTCGCCGGTGATTTCGGTAAGGATGCGGATCGCTTCGAGCATGTGCTCGCGTTCCTGGGCTTCATCCATGTACTGGTAGTCGATCCAGCGGTAGCCGTGGCTGCAGATCTCGTGGCCGGCATCGACCATGGCGCGGATCACATCCGGGTGACGCTGGGCAGCCATGGCCACGGCGAAGATGGTCAGCGGGATGTCGAATTCCTTGAACAGTTTCAGAATCCGCCAGACACCGGCGCGGCTGCCATACTCGTAAAGCGATTCCATGCTCATGTTGCGCGCGCCTTGCAGCGGCTGGGCGGACACCATTTCCGAGAGAAACGCTTCGGACTCTTTATCGCCGTGCAGGATATTGCGCTCGCCGCCTTCTTCGTAATTGAGTACGAACGACAGGGCAATGCGGGCGTTGCCCGGCCAGTGTGGGTGCGGAGGGTTACTGCCGTAACCGATCAGGTCGCGAGGGTAGTCAGCGCTCACTGCAGTCTTCCTTCTTGTATGCGTGGTGACAGTTGGTGTGACGCGACTAAAGGTTGGATCACTGGCTGGCGTCACAGCGATGGGTTGATTGTATACAACTTTATATTCACTTTGTAAGCCTGATTTTTTGCATTTTTCGTTAACGGTCATCTTCACGTGCTACTGACAAGTACCTGCAAGAAATCTGCCCGACTGGTCAGTTAATGATTGCAGCGTATAGAAAGCATATGGTTTCGCAGGAAAATGACAGAAATTTCTGTCATGGCGCTATCGGTCGCTAAAATGTCGTTTTTATTGTGTACAATTTTTATGAAAAGTGTCTTAATCAATCGCTCGCCGCAGCTTTTCGTGCTCCGAATCGGTGCGGTCTCCTTTTCACCTGACTTCGGGAGGCGCGAAGTCTGACTGCTCCACGCAGGCAGGCGCGCAGAATCAATGGGACGTTTGACTACACACGTTTTGGACGCTGCACATGGTTGCCCGGGCAGCTCGATCAAGGTCGAGTTGTACCGCGTTGAAGGTTCGCACCTGGAATTGGTCGCCAGCGCGATAACCAACAGCGACGGTCGTGTCGATGCGCCGCTGCTGCAGGGTGACGATTACCGTACCGGGGTTTATCAGGTTCAGTTCCATGCAGGCGATTACTACCGCGCCCGCGGCGTTCAGCTGCCGGAGCCGGCGTTTCTGGATGTGGTGGTGCTGCGTTTTGGCATCAACGCCGAGCAGGATCATTACCATGTTCCGCTGCTGATCTCGCCTTACAGCTATTCCACGTACCGCGGCAGCTGATCCCCCAAGCAGCTGCCACCACCTGGAAGCGACTGCGCATATAGCTTCTTTGGTCTTTCGCCCGCTCACACTGCGGGCTTTTTTTCGTCTGTGGAAAAGTGCTGACCGGGCTGACGCCATCGCGGGCAAGCCTTGCTCCTACAGGTTTCGTGTCGAATGACCGTAGGAGCAAAGCTTGCTCGCGATGCTTTTGCTTAACGACTCAACAAAGATGCCGCGCCCGCGCCACTGAACAACCCGGCACTCACCCGGTTGAACCAGCTCTGCCCCTTGCCGCTGCGCAAATAGCGCGCCGCACCATGGGCGCCGAGGCCGTAGGCCAATTTGCACAGCAGGTCCAGCACGGTCCAGGTCGCAATCATCACCAGCAACTGCGGCAGGAACGGCTGTTCGGCACTGAGGAACTGCGGCAGAAACGCGGCGAAGAACAGGATGTCTTTCGGGTTGCTGGCGCCGAGCATGAATGCACGGCCGAACAGTGCGCGAAAGCGCGGCACGGGCGCTGCCAGTGGCACTTCAGCGCCATGGGACGGTTGACGCGATTGCTGCCAGCTCTGCCAGGCGAGGTAGAACAGATACAGCGCGCCGACGATCTTCAAGGCGCTGAACAGCTGTTCCGAGGCCAGCAACAAAGCGCCCAGGCCCAGTGCCGAGGCGCTCAACAGGCAAATCGAAGCGATCACCCCGCCGAGAAATGCCGGGTAAGAACGGCGCAAACCGTAATTCAGGCTGTTGCTGATCATCAACAGTGACAGTGGCCCCGGGATCAGGATCACTACCAGTGCCGCGCCGCTGAACAGCAGCCAGGTTTCCAGACTCATCACTTTCCTCCATTTGCACAAAAGCCTCACCCGACGGGGTGAGGCTGTTTCGAAACGTGTCCCGCGTTAAGGCTTACAAGAAGATGAACTTGGCGATGAAGATCGCGCAGAGCACCCACAGGCTGACGGAAATTTCCTTGTACTTGCCGGTACCGGCCTTCAACGCCACGTAGGTGATGAAGCCCAGTGCGATACCGTCGGCGACCGAGAAAGTCAGCGGCATCATGATGGCGGTAACGATCGCCGGAATGCTGTCGGTCGCTTCATCCCATTCGATATGGGCCATGCCGCCCATCATCAGCATCGCGACATAAATCAGTGCGCCAGCGGTGGCATAGGCGGGGATCATGCCGGCCAGCGGAGCGAAAAACATCGCTGCGATAAATAACACGCCTACGGTGACAGCGGTAAGACCAGTGCGACCACCCGCGGCTACGCCCGCGGCACTTTCCACGTAACTGGTAACCGGTGGCACGCCGACCACGGCACCGAATACGCTGGATGCGCTGTCGGCTTTCATCGCGCGGGAGAGGTTTTCGATGCGACCGTCAGGCGCCACCAGATTGGCACGTTGTGCCACGCCCATCAGGGTGCCGGCGGTGTCGAACATGTGGACGAAAAGGAACGCCAGAACCACACTGATCATGCTGACGTTGAATACGCCCGCGACGTTCATGGCCATCCAGGTCGGAGCCAGGCTCGGCGGTGCGGACATGATCCCTTCGTAATGCACCAGGCCCAGGCCCCAGCCGGCGAGGGTGACGGTGATGATGCTGATGAGGATCGCGCCGAACACCCGGTGGTAGCTGAGGATGGCGATCATCAGGAAGCACACGGCAGCCAACAGCGGGCCAGGCTCGCGCAAGGAACCAAGCTTGATCAGAGTAGCCGGGCTATCGACGACGATACCTGCGGTTTTCAAGCCGATCAGCCCCAGAAATAGACCAACGCCCGCGCCCATGGCGTAGCGCAGGCTTACCGGAATGCTGTTGAGCAGCCATTCACGAATCCTGGAAAAGGTCAGGATCATGAACAACACACCGGAAACAAACACCGCACCGAGGGCGGTTTCCCAGTTGTAGCCCATGGTGCCGACGACGGTGTAAGTAAAGAACGCATTCAGGCCCATGCCTGGTGCCAGGCCGACCGGCCAGTTGGCGTAAAGGCCCATCAACAGGCAACCCAGGGCGGCGGCGATGCAGGTAGCGACGAACGCCGCGCCATGGTCGATCCCGGCGTCGGCCATGATGTTCGGGTTGACGAAGATGATGTAGGCCATCGTGATGAAGGTAGTCAGACCGGCAATCAACTCGGTCTTCACCGTGGTGCCATGCAAGCTGAGTTTGAACAGACGTTCCAGCCAGCCATTGCGTAGTGGCGGCGAGAGATCCAGCGTCGATGCTTCGGATTTGCGGCTTTCCACAGCGAGTACTCCTCAAGAGTTTTATTTTTATTTCCAGGGCCGGACCCATGAGGGCGGCGGCGGCCCTTTGAGGCACTTGCGAATTTGTTGACCGGTTGGTCAGGAACTCGCACGAAGTGGATTATGCTTTTGTATACAAATAAAGCAAATAATGTTTTTGATTTTGTCGACGAAAGTTTTGGCAATAGGGATATATCGCCTTCGAAGGCCTCATCGCCAGCAGGCTGGCTCCCACTGGTTTGTGAACGCAGATCACTGTGGGAGCCAGCCTGCTGGCGATGGGAGCAGAGCAGTCAGTCAATAACAGTCTGACTTTTCCCAAGAGCCAGATTCACCGCCAACCACCCATCCACCGCCGTCTCACCAGCGTCTGCAAACACCCGCTCCAGCAATTTCACCTGCTCGCGACGCAGCGACTGCTCGAACCGTGCTCCGTCATCGGTCAGCTCCAACAACCGTTTCCGTTTGTCCGTCTGCGACGCCACGCTGTTCACCAAATGCATTTCCACCAACTGTCGTAGCGGCATGTTCAGCGCCTGTTTGCTCACGCCGAGCAATGCCAGCAATTCTTTCACGCTGAGGTTCGGGTAACGGGCGATAAAAAACACGATGCGCTGATGCACCCGGCTCAAGCCGCGGCGTTCAAGCATTTCATCGGCCTTGGCCGTGAAAGCCTGGTAACCGAAGAAAAACGCTTCCATGGCCTGTTGCTGGGAAATCGGGTTTTTAAGGTCAATCATGTTGACGTATCCGCTTGTGCTGTCGTAATTTCGGTCAATAAGTTTGACTCATTTTCCTCATGCCAGGCTACCGGGTGACTTCCATGGCTTTTTCCGAACGTGTCTCACGCCTTAAAAGTTCTTTGATCCGTGAAATCCTTGCCGCCGCTCAGCGCCCGCAGGTGATGTCGTTCGCTGGAGGTCTGCCGGCTGAGGTCATGTTGCCCAAGGTCGATTGGACCGACATGCCGCTGTCCATCGGCCAATACGGCATGAGCGAAGGCGAGCCGGCATTGCGTGAAGCTCTGGCGGCAGAGGCCGGGAAGTTGGGCTTACAGTGTGAGGCGAGCCAGGTGTTGGTGGTGAGCGGCTCCCAGCAGACCCTCGATCTGGCCGCCAAGCTCTACATCGACAAAGGCACCGAGGTTTTTCTCGAGGCGCCGACTTACCTGGCGGCACTGCAGATTTTTCAGTTGTTCGGCGCGGACTGCATCACTGTCCCATTGGAGGCTGATGGCCCGGACCTGGTGCAATTGCGCACTCGCCTGGCGCAGCATCGTCCTGCCTTCATCTACCTGATCCCGACTTTCCAGAACCCGTCCGCGGTGCGTTACAGCGAAGCCAAGCGTGACGCCGTGGCAGCCTTGCTCGATGAATTCGGCGTGACCTTGATTGAAGACGAGCCCTATCGCGAATTAACCTTCGATGGCGGCAGCGCGACCCCGATTGTCAGTCGTTTGAAAACAGCCAGCTGGATCTACACCGGTACCGTGTCGAAAACCCTGATGCCCGGTCTGCGCGTCGGCTACCTGATCGCCAGCCCCGACCTGTTCCCGCATTTGCTCAAGCTCAAGCAATCGGCGGACTTGCACACCAATCGGGTCGGCCAATGGCAAGCCTTGCAATGGATCGGCAACGAGCGGTATCGACAGCATCGCAGTGAACTGCGCGAATTTTACCGAGGGCGTCGGGATGCGTTCCAGGCCGCGCTGCAAACGCACTTCGCTGATCTGGCGGATTGGAACGAGCCGCAGGGCGGGCTGTTTTTCTGGTTGCGGCTCAAGCAGCCGCTGGACACTCGTACCTTGCTCAACGATGCACTGGCCAATGATGTGGCGTTCATGCCGGGCGAGCCGTTCTTTCCAGAACCGGACAAGCATCACGGCTATTTGCGACTCAACTTCAGCCATATCGAACCGGCGCGGCTGGATGAAGGGCTCAAGCGTCTGGCGGCAGTGGTGCGGCAAGCGCAGATAGATAAAGCGGCCTGAAATGAATAAACCGGCTGATGAGCCGGTTTATTTTTGTCCGGGATTTGTAGCATTTGTGCCGGCCTCATCGCTGGCGAGCCAGCTCCCACAAGTGATGTGAGCACCACAAGACCCTGTGGGAGCTGGCTTGCCAGCGATGGCGCCGGCTCAAACAATCCAAATCATTCAGGCTGCCGCAAACCGCTTGTCCAGATAATCAATAATCACCTTGGACTCATACATCCAGGTCGTCTGCCCATTTTCTTCAATCCGCAGGCACGGCACTTTGATCTTGCCGCCTTGCTCCAGCAGGGCCTGGCGGTCTTGCTCGTTGTTTTTCGCATCACGCAACGCCACCGGTACATTCAAGCGATGCAAGGTGCGGCGGGTTTTCACGCAGAACGGGCAGGCGTGGAATTGATACAGGGTCAGGCCCTTGGCGGCGGATTCGACCTGCGCCTGAGCAGCGGCGGGGCGCTTCTTTTTGCTTGGGCGGGTGATGAAGTCGATGAAGATGATCAGTTGGCCAAGGCCGACACGAAGCGCTTTTACGAACACGTTGAAAGCCTCACGGGGCAAATGAAGAAAGGCGCGCAGCTTACCTGATTTTTCACAGGCGAAAAAAAACCGGCGATGAATGCCGGTTTTCCTTGTGTTGCGAATTACTTGATGAGGCTGAGGAATTCGCTGCGGGTGGCGGCGTTCTCGCGGAACTCCCCGAGCATCACCGAGGTGATCATCGTCGAGTTCTGCTTTTCCACACCACGCATCATCATGCACATGTGCTTGGCCTCGATCACCACTGCAACGCCCAGGGCGCCGGTGACCTGCTGGACCGCGTCGGCGATCTGGCGGCTGAGGTTTTCCTGGATCTGCAGGCGGCGAGCGTACATATCGACGATGCGCGCGACTTTCGAAAGCCCCAACACCTTGCCGCTCGGGATGTAGGCGACATGCGCCTTGCCGATGAACGGCAGCAAATGGTGCTCGCACAACGAGTACAGCTCGATGTCCTTGACCAGCACCATTTCGCTATTGTCGGAGCTGAACAAGGCACCATTGGTGACTTCTTCGAGCGTCTGTTCATAACCGCGGCAGAGGTACTGCATGGCTTTGGCGGCACGTTTTGGCGTGTCGAGCAGGCCTTCGCGGGACACGTCCTCGCCCAATTGGCCGAGAATCGCGGTGTA
>NZ_RCOB01000152.1:0-17814 GCF_004307665.1 Pseudomonas sp. Sample_16 | reverse complement strand
TGCTTTGCTTTGCTTTGCTTTGCTTTGCTTTGCTTTGCTTTGCTTTGCTTTGCTTTGGCTTTTGATCTCCTGCCCCGTTTCCAGAGGCCGAACGCAGGTATTGCGTAGGGGGCACCTCGGCATGGATGCCGAGGTAGCCGCCCCCGGCCATGGATGGCCGATGGCGGCGGGCCCCCGGAGCAATGCCGGAGTGAGGGCATGCCGAGCCTTGGCGAGGCACCGAATGGTGGGGCAGAGCCCTTTGGTTACTTTGGGGCTTTTCCAAAGTGACCCGCTGTAAGAGCGGAACCATAAGCCGCCGTTACCGCAGCAACGGATATGTACACGAATCAAAAATGCGTAAATTGACACGAAGCCATCGCGCGCAGG
The DNA here is from genome assembly GCF_004307665.1 of Pseudomonas sp. Sample_16. Classification (NCBI taxonomy): domain Bacteria; kingdom Pseudomonadati; phylum Pseudomonadota; class Gammaproteobacteria; order Pseudomonadales; family Pseudomonadaceae; genus Pseudomonas; species Pseudomonas sp. Sample_16. The sequence goes on along the minus strand of NZ_RCOB01000152.1, from coordinate 17,445 downwards.
CTCGCCGCCGTTACCGCAGCAACGGAAATGAACACGAATCAAAAATGCGCAAATTGACACGAAGCCATCGCGTGCAAGCTCGCTCCCACAGACCTGCCGTCAGGCCCCACTCAACCCCTTGATCACCAAATCCACATCGCCCTCCAACTCCGCCACCGGATCAGCCGCGTCGACACTCAACACCACCAACCGACTCCCGGCTTCAGCAATCACTGCTTTGAGCGCATCCGAAGGCTGGCGATGATGTAACACCAGCGCCACGTCATTGTCCTTGAGCGTCGCCCCCAACGCCTTCAACGCCTCAGGCGTCCACTCGGCATCGGGCCTCGCATCAAGGCCGACAAGCTCAAGATTGAGACCACCGATCAGGTAGCCGAAGTGATCGCTCAGGCTCATCACACTGAGGTTGTCAGCGGCAGCCAGGCGCGCCTCGCTTTCAGCGCTGAGCTTGAGCAGGCGCTGTTTGAGTGTCGCCAGATTGGCTTCGATTGCCGGCTTGGCCTCGGGCGCCAGGCGCACCAGGTCCGCCGCCATCACGTCCGCCATGCGTCCCATGTTGTTGCTGGCCAGCCACGGCTGACTGTTCAAGCCATCGACCTTGTTGCCAGGTTGCACGGCGATGCCTGGCAGGGCGCCGTCCACCGGGCGGGCGGCGTCGACTTCGACGATACGGATGTTGCTGCGCCGTGAGATCGGATACAGCGGATCATCCGGCCACAACGAACGCAGGCCGATCACCGCGTCGGCGTCGGCCGCCAGTTTTGCCAGCGCCGGAGCGCCCCGGCCAGTGAAGTAGGCGGTCTGACGGCTGCCGGGCAGATTGTCCGGCGCTGCGCGTTGCAGACTGACGTCGGTACCTTTGAGCAGCGCTTCGCCCAAGCCATAAGTGATCGGCAAGGACGCGATCACGCGCAGCGGTTTGTTGTTGTCAGCGGCGAAAGAGGTGGTAGTCAGCCCGCACAGGGTGATCGCCAGGGTCAATTGGCGTAGAGAAAAAGTCATTTATCCAAGGTTCCCTTTCAGGCTGGGGACGACGCCGCGCGCGATGGCGGCCAGGGCGAAGGCGATACCGGCCACCAGAATGATCGCGGCACCAGAGGGGATCGGCAGGTCGAAGACGATCGGCGCGAGAATCCCGCACAGTGTGCTGATCGTGGCGATCAGCACCGAACACCAGAAAAAGCCTTTCAACGATTGGCTGAGCAACCGTGCCGCTGCGGCCGGAATTACCAGCAGGGCACCGACCAGAATCGCGCCGATGACTTTCACCGCGGCGACGGTGATCAGCGTCACCAGAATCACGAACAGATAATCCAGCGACTTCACCGCTACACCGCGAACCGCCGCCAGTTGCGGATTGAAACTGGCGAGCATGATGCGGTTGTACAGCGGCAAAGCCAGGGCCATCACCAGCGAGCCGACGATGGCCAGCACCAGCAAGTCATTGCCGTTGACTGTCAGCACCGAGCCGAACAGCACGTTTTCCAGAATGTGCACGTTGATCTTGCCCGCTAGAATCAGCAGCAGGCTCGCCCCCAGCGCCAGGGACACCGACAGGAACACGCCGATCAAGGTGTCCGGTGCCAGGCCGGTGCGGTTGCGCAGGTAGTTGAGCAGGATGCCGAACAGCAGACAGTAGCCGAACAGGCTGCCATAAGGGCCGGTGTAGGGTTCGCCAAGCAAGATGCCGATGGCCACGCCGGTTAGTGCGGCGTGGCCCACCGCTTCGGAGAAGAACGCGAAGCGCTTGACCACCACCAGCGTGCCCAGGCCGCCCAGTACCGGGCCGATCAGCAGGCCGGCGAGCAGCGCGTTGACCACAAATCCATAGGCCAGCGCCTCAGGCAGATAACCCGACGATGCCCAGCCCTGGACCATCAGGCGAAAAGCTTCGTAACTCATCAGGCAACGCTCCGCGGGTGGGTCGAAAACAGGCTCAGCAAACGGTCCGGCGTCAGCGCCTGTTTTGGTGTGGCGTCGAACAGTATCCGGCGATTGAGACCGGTAACGTGATCGGCCAGACGGCCCACGGCCTCCAGATCGTGCTCGATCCACAACACGGTGATCCCCGCCGCACGCCAGTCGCCGAGCAAACGCTCGAACACCTGGATACCGGCTTCATCGAGGGCTGACATCGGTTCGTCGAGCACCAGCAATTGTGGCGCCGGAATCAGCCCTTGCGCCAACAACACCCGCTGACGTTCGCCACCTGACAGCGCACCCATGCGCCGCTTGCGCTTGTCCTGCATGCCGACCCGCTCCAGCGCCTCGCCAATCGCCGCCGCGTAGTGCTTGCTCACACCGAGGAAGGCCGGGCGGCGCTGGCACATGGCAGCCATGAAATCGTCGACGGTCAGCGGCAGGCCGCGGTCGAACTCCAGGGCTTGCGGCACATAACCGATGGTCCCCGGTTCGCCCGGCCATTGCAGACTCAGGCGACCCTGATGCGGCATCTGCCCGAGCAAGGTCTTGATCAACGAACTCTTGCCGCCTCCGTTGGGGCCGACCAGTGCATGCACGCTGCCGGGCCGAACCTGAAAGCTGACCTTGTCGAGGATCGTCGTGCGACCCAACGTCAGGCTGACCTCTGCGAAATCCAGCGTTGGCCCTACCCCCTGTAGGAGCGAGCCTGTCGAATCGTCGCACCGTCGCGATTGCGGTGTTTCAGTTGACAGTGATGCTGGCTGACCGGACGCCTTCGCGAGCAGGCTCGTTCCTACAGGGCTTTGCGTGTCGGCCAGGATGGTTTCCTTCGATGTCATTGGCCTGACTCCTGAATCGCCCGCACTACGGTGTTGAGGTTGCCGGTCATTTCCTTTTCGTACTTGTCGGCGGTGTATTCGCCGTAGGAAATATGGGACAGCGGATACAGCTTGACCCCGGATTCACGCTGAATGGTGTCGACATAGGACGACGGGAAATCCATCTCCGAGAAGATCACCTTCACGTCCAATTCGCGCAGTTGGTCGATGGTTTTCTTCAACTGACTCGGGCTTGGTTCGATACCGTGGGCGGGTTCGACCACGGCGGTGACCTCCAGGCCGAATTCGCGCAGCAGATAGTCGTAGGCCGCGTGCACCGTGGCCACCCGCAGTTCGGCGTTGGGAGCCTGGGTCAGTCTGGCCAGGGCATCGGCGCGCATTTTGCGCAGGCGTTTGCCGTAGGCGCGGGCGTTTTCGGTGTAGGCCTTGGCGTTAACCGGGTCGAGTTTGCCCAGCTCCCGGGCAATGTTGTTGACCTGGGCAATCGACGCGCTGATCGACAGGAAGGTGTGCGGGTTCACCACCTTGCCGGCACCGCGCGCAGCGACGCCGGTGGCGGCCAGCAGCGGTACGTTTTCGTTGGCTTCGATCACCGGCACCTTCGGCGTTTCGCTGGCGGCGATCATGCGGTCGGCAAAGTCGTCGTGGCCCACGCCATTGAGCACGATTACATCGAGGCCGCTGATGCGCTTGATGTCTTCGGCGCGAGGTTCGTAGGCATGGGGATTGAAACCGGCAGGAATCAGCGGCACCACTTCGGCCTTGTCGCCGACGATGTTGGCCACGTAGCTGTAATACGGATGCAGGGTGATGCCGATGCGCAGGCGCTTGGCCTCCTCGGCGCTGGCCAGGGGTGTCAGCAGGCAGGCCAGCAGGCCGACCAGTGTCAGGCGCAGAATCGAGCGTAGTGATGAAATAGGCATGGGAAAGCGGTCTTCTCTCGGGTGAAAGCGAGGGTTCAGTGCCGGTGCTGGCGGGTCACGCCGGCATCGAATTGCGCGACGATCTGCTGCCAGCCGGCGCTTTCGAGCGCGGCATCGCTGAGGTCGGCAGGGGGCTTGAGGTCGGTGGCACGGTTGAGCCAGATGTCCGGCGCGTCATCCTCGGCGGTCAGGCGCATCAGAAACGAGCCGGCCACGCTGGCGACCTGGCTCTGGCCGAAGTAAGCCCTGGCATCGAGCAATTGCCAGGCATGGCCGCCGCGACTGACCGAACTGGCGTCCTGGGCAAACGGCGCGAAGCCCTCAGCGGCAAGGGTTTCAGGTGCCGGCAGGGTGTGTTGTTCCTGGCGCAGCAAGTGAATTTCGTCCAGCGTCACCCGCAGATCGGCGTAGATGCCTTGTTCTGAAGCGCTGAGGTCGCGTCGGGCATCCAGCTGATGGCTGTTGACGCTGCTCGCTTCCTGCGACTCACCGCGCCAGGCGACCACCGACCCGGCTACTGCCAGAATGATCAGGCACAGCAGCAATACGTAGAGCGTTTCATGACCGGCACCGGCCGGGCGGACGACTTGCGTGGTTGGCGGACTCATGCTCATGTCCCGGGCGCCTCGATGTCCGCTTGGTCGATTTCGACCACGTGGCCGGGGCCTGCGTCGAACAGCACATAAAACTCGGCGCCGGGCTTCTTGAAGGTCAAGGTCGAATCGGCCCCGAGCTTGCCTGGAACCAGAATGGTCTCGTCATAGCCGATCACGTCGAGGGTCACGCCGGGTGCGCCGCTGCCGTCGGAGAAACCGCCGGTGCACTTGATCTGCTCGGCGTCGATGGCCTTGCATTCGCACATCGGGTTGTGGGCCAGGGCGCTGGCGCTGAAACCGCCGCAAAACAATACAAGCGCAGCGCTGAGAGGACGGATAACGTTGCTCATGGTTTGCCTCCTTGAATGCTCAACCAGGCGATGGTGGCGGGCGATGCCTGACTCAGAGGAATGGATGCCTGATGCATGGAGCCGTCCCAGCCTTCCATGGTGATCCACAGTTCGGCGTCGGCTTTGGTTTTTTCCGGAATCGGCAACATGGCGCCCATGCGGTACGGCGTGCCGAAGAAAATCACCCCGGCGGCGCGCAGGCTGCGGGGTTTGCCGATGCGCAGGTAAGTGGCCTTGACCTGCTCGCGGCAGCTGTCGCACAGCGCGGCATTGAAGCTTTTCATGTGGCCGGCCGGGCCATCGGGCCGTGGTGCTTCATTGCGCAACTCAGCCAGACGTACGCTCCACGGGCCGACCTGAACTTCACCGATTTCTCGCTCGCCAAGCCCGGTGTCACCGCGAAACAGTGCGGCGTCGGCGAAGTACTTGGGCATGAAGCCCAGCGGCACCAGCAATAGCAGAACGTTGATGTGGAAACGCCATTTGTGCCAAAAGCGGCTCAGTGCCGAGCCCGGTTTTTCCGCGGCGAACAGGCTCATTGGCTGACCTCCGTGCTTTCACGGCTGGTCACCGGGATACTTTCGTTACGCGGGCGTTTGTGGCTGCGCTTGAGGGCATTGGCGGTAGCCAGGGCGGTGCGTTTGGTCCAGATCAACAGACCGCTGAGCACCATCATGCTCAGCAGCAGGCCAAAGAAGAACCAGATCAGCTTGATCCACAATCCACCGAAATCACCGGTGTGCAGTGGACGCATGGACTCGGTCACGAATTCCAGGCCCGAGCGGTCCGACAGCAGGCGCGTGGCAGCCACCTCGCCGCTGTACGGGTTGATATCGGCGGTCTGGAACATCAGCGGATACCAACTGCGACCACCCACCGACAGGTAGCTGTAGGCGTTGGCCGGCATGCTGACAAAACTTTCGTCCAGGCCGGGAATGCGCGCCTTGGCTTCACGAATCGCGGCCTCCAGGCTGATCATCGGTGCCGCCGAACCATCCGCGGTGAGCGGCACGTTCTCACGCGGCACCACAGCCGCCACCGGAGCGGTGGAGATGGAAATCTGGTTGTCGAACATGAACGCTTCGATCAGGAACCAGGTACTGGTGACGGAAATCACCGCAATGAACCAGATCGACCAGATGCCGCTGAGCCGGTGAAAATCACCCCAGAAAATCCGCGCGCCGTGGCGAATGCGCAGGGTCGGGCGCAAGAAACCTTTCCAAAAGCGCTTGTACACCACCAGCCCGGTGATCAACGAAGCCAGCAACGGCAGGCTGAGGAACGACACCAGATACCAGCCCCAGCTATAGCCATTGGTGAACGGCACCAGCCACCAGCCATGCAGCGCACGGGTAAACGCCTTGAAGTTGAACTGCGGAGCAGGGCCTTGAATGGCGCCGGTGTAGGGGTTGACGTAGACCGTCAGTGAACGCCCGTCGGGATAATTGACGCTGACGTCGAGGGCAAAGTGCGACTCGTCGGGACGACTGATGCTATCGATGATGATATCGGGCTCGGCTTTTTTGATCGCGCTGACGATCTGGTCGTAATTGAGCCGCGGCGCATCGTCCGACGGTTGGCTGGCGCGCATTTGCGGGTTGGCCAGCCAGACGATTTCCTGGCTGACCACGGCCAGTGTGCCGGTCACGCAGACGATCAGGACAAAAAACCAGATCGGCAACGCCAGCCAGCTATGGATTAGGAACCAGAGTTTTGAACGGGATTTCTTCGACATGATGAGGGTGTCTTATATCGATGAAAGGCCTCTGCTACGGGCTTCGCAGCGATGAGGTCCATGAAAGGCCCGGCCGTGGCTTTTGCCTGGGCGACAGGACTGCATCTATATAGGACGGATGAGCACCCAAAATCCCGAAGGGTGATATGAAAGAAAATGTTTCGCGTTGTCTTTCTTCTTCGTTCCCCGTAGGAGCCGGCTTGCTGGCGATGAATACCCCGCGTTCAACCAGACATCACGCGTAATCGTCAACGACCCTCGCCAGCAAGCCGGCTCCTACAGGTATCCCGGCGCTCACGCATGATGTGCACGCCATCAATCCCTGTGGGAGCGGGCTTGCCCGCGATGAGGCCTGTTCAGGCACCGAAGCTTTCAGCCCTGCTGAAACATCTCCTTGGCCCGCTGCTCAATCTGCTCTTGAGTCAGGTCCTCTTTACGGGTAGCCAAAAACCAGAGATGCCCATAGGGATCCTTCAAGGTACCGGTACGGTCGCCGTAAAACTGATCCTTGACCTCGGACACCACGGTGCCACCCGCGTCGATCGCCTGTTTGTAGGACTTGTCCACATCGGTTACATACACATGCAGGCCCACCGACGGTGAGTTGTCCGGATTGCTCAACGGCCCTTGATCGCACGGTGTGCCGAGCATGATCGGGCAGTCACCGATACGCAGTTCGGCATGACCGATACCGCCGTCCGGCATCGACAGGCGCATGACTTCGATGGCACCGAAGGCTTTCTTGTAGAAGTCGATGGCTTCAGCGGCTTTGGCAATGCCCAGGTACGGCGTGATGCTGTGATAGCCCTCGGGAATAGGTTTAACGCTCATGATGGTTCTCCCTGTTCTTGTTGTGAATTCGCTGCTTTCTAGCAGGACCATCAAGTGTAGGAGCTGCCGAAGACTGCGATCCTTAGATTTGATCTTCAGCAGGTTTCAAGTTCACCCATTACATCAGGCTGCCGACAGGCGTAGCGCATCAATGCCACTGTCAGCACTTGGCCTGGTATTTGTCCTGCAAGAACGGCGAGGATCAAGCCGTAGGTTGGGTGAGCAATACATTATTGGCGATCATTTTGGCGAACGGCCCTGCCAGGATGGTGAGGCCGCGCCCGGCGAGACTGGCGAAGGGTCCGGGCAACAGTGTTATAAACGCGGTCTGTTATTCCTAAAAAGTCATAAAAAAGCACGTATAGAATTGTTACGACTATATAGCTCGAATCAGTCAAGCATCAGGAAAACTCGATAGCGACTATCGAGACGGTTGATTTCTGCTCATCCAATGGCGCGAGTAGCCTGTGTTCATTGCCCCGAACCCAGATGCCAGGACGCCGAACATGAAAACTTTCATCGCCACTTTCTTGCTGCTTGCGATCTCCGTACTTGCCGGATGTGCCAGCCATGTCTCCCCGGAACTGCGGCCCTACACCGCCGAAGAAACCCGGCAATTGGCTCTGGAAGCGTTGAATCGTCGCGGCTTGTCTTTCGATGAATACCACGCGAAAAAAGCGGAACTGCTCGGGCAGCCGCAAAAGACTTTTGGGTTCGACAGAAAGGGCGAGATGAACGCCGAACGAGCTGTACAGCTGCACGGTCGTCAGAGCTGAGCAAAAACTGTACGGGTTCAACTTTCTCCCAACTGTCCATGGGTTTCACCGAGGGTGTGCGATAGGGTCTATACCTGACCGACCCTGATGGACTGCACCCCCATGACGCTCTCGCTTGATCTGCTGCTGGGCTTTGCCCTGTTTGCTCTTGTGACCTCGATTACGCCCGGCCCGAACAACACCATGTTGTTGGCATCCGGCGTGAATTTCGGATTTAACCGCACGATCCCCCACATGCTCGGCATCACATGCGGCTTCTTCGTGTTGGTAGTGGCGGTGGGTTTCGGGTTGGGCGCGGTGTTCCAGACTTATCCCTTGCTCTACACCGTATTGCGCTACGTCGGCGCGGCGTATTTGTTGTACCTGGCGTGGAAAATCGCGCACTCGGGGCCGGTCTCGGACAGTGCGAAGGGCGAGGCGAAACCGATCAGCTACCTCGGTGCCGCCGCTTTCCAATGGGTCAACCCCAAGGCCTGGATCATGGCGATCGGTGCAATCAGCACCTACACGCCAATGCAGGGTTATTTCACCAATGTGATTGTGATTGCGGCGGTTTTCGCCCTGATCAACTTGCCCAGCGTCGGTGTCTGGGCGGCATGCGGCACGCTGCTGCGCAACGTTTTGAAGGATCGCCGCTGGCTGCGCCTGTTCAACTGGAGCATGGCTGCATTGCTGGTGGCGTCGCTGTATCCGATCCTGCTCGAAAGCTTCAACTGACGCATTGCTTCAACCGATTGCCCGATGCCTGTTAAGCTCACTTTTCAGGAGCGTTCCTACGCACTTTTAAATGAAGTTGTACTTCTTTAACGGCATCCGATCAGGTATTGGTAACGTTCTGAAAACCGCACGCAGCTCACAAGGCTGCGTTTCGCCGTTTGCAGTCACGAGCCTCCTGATCCCGGAACACGCTCTGCGAGTCTTTTATGAATAAACGTCCGCTGTATTTCGACTACGCCGCCACCACGCCGGTGGATGAGCGAGTCATCAAGGTCATGGTCGAGTGTCTGGGCTTCAACGGCAACTTTGGCAACCCCGCGTCCAGCTCCCACGCTTTCGGTCAACAGGCCCGGCAATCGGTCGAGCAAGCGCGACGCCAGGTCGCCGAGCTGGTAGGCGCCGAGGCTGAGCAAATCGTCTGGACCTCCGGTGCCACCGAATCCAATAACCTGGCCCTCAAGGGCGTAGCCCAGGCGCGCTGTGTCGCCGGCGGTCACATCATCACCAGTCAGATCGAACACAAGGCAATCCTCGACACTGCCCGTCAGCTGCAGGAGTGCGGCGTCGAAGTGACCTACCTGGTGCCGGACGCCGATGGTCTGATCACCGCGCAAGCGGTCAGCGAGGCCATGCGTGAAGACACCTTTCTGGTGTCGTTGATGTTGGTCAACAACGAGCTGGGCACTGTCAACGACATCCCGGCCATCGGCCAGGTAGTGCGCGAGCGCGGTGCGCTGTTGCATGTCGACGCGGCGCAGGGCGCGGGCAAGGTCAGGATCGATCTGGCCGAGTGGCCGGTAGACTTGATGTCGTTTTCGGCGCACAAGCTCTACGGCCCCAAAGGCATCGGTGCGTTGTACGTCGGCCCGCGAGCGCGCTCGCGTTTGCTGGCCCAGATCCATGGCGGCGGGCACGAAGGTGGCCTGCGCTCCGGCACCCTGGCAACCCACCAGATTGCCGCCATGGGGGCGGCCTTTGCCTTGGCTGCGGCTGCTTTCGACGAAGAAAAAGCCGTGATCGCGGGTCTGCGCGAGCGCTTGCTCGATCAGCTGCTGAGCATGCCCGGCGTGCGACTCAATGGCAGCCCGACCCAACGCATTCCGCACACCTTGAGCCTGACCTTCGGTGAAGGCGAGTTCAACTCAACGGCATTGCTCGCGTCGATCGCTTTTTCCGCGACCTCGGCCTGTAATTCCGCGAGCAATGCGCCGTCCCACGTGCTGCTGGCGCTAGGGCATGACGCCCGTTCGGCGAGTCGCACCATTCGCTTGAGCCTTGGACGTTTCACCACCGAGCAGGATATCGATCAAGCCGTACAACTGATTAAAACGGCCTGCGCCAGTGCCCCGGCATTCTGGCAGTAAGGCGAAAAGCGCCGGCATTGATCGGCACTGAACAATAATGATGAGTGGTTAGCAGGAGTCATGATGAATACGCAGTTTTCGATTACAGGATCAGTGCCTCAGCGCCTGGCGCATACCCGCGAGCTGATGAGCCGGGAGGGCATTTACGCCTTGCTGGTGCCGTCGGCAGATCCGCACCTGTCCGAATATCTGCCGGGTTACTGGCAAGGGCGGCAATGGTTGTCGGGTTTCCATGGCTCGGTCGGCACGCTGATCGTCACTGCGGACTTCGCCGGAGTCTGGGCCGACAGTCGTTATTGGGAACAGGCAACGAAGGAACTCAAGGGCAGCGGCATCGAACTGGTCAAGCTGCAACCGGGTCAGCCAAGCCCCCTGGACTGGCTCGCCGAGCAAACCCCGGAAGGCGGCGTGGTGGCGGTCGATGGTGCGGTAATGGCCGTGGCCTCGGCGCGTACCTTGGGTGGCAAACTCGAAGAGCGCGGTGCACGCCTGCGCACCGACATCGATCTGTTGAGTGAAGTCTGGAGCGATCGCCCGACGCTGCCGAATGCGCCGATCTATCAACACTTGCCTCCGCAGGCGACAGTCAGCCGTGGCGAAAAACTCGCCAGGCTGCGTGAAACCCTGCAGGCACGTGGCGCTGACTGGCATTTCATCGCCACCCTCGATGACATCGCCTGGCTGTTCAACCTGCGCGGCGGCGATGTCTCGTTCAACCCGGTTTTCGTATCTTTTGCCTTGATCAGCCAGCAGCAGGCGACCCTGTTTGTGGCGCTGAGCAAGGTCGACGCCGAGCTGCGCGCGGTCCTTGAACAGGACGGCGTGACCCTGCGTGACTACAGCGAAGTGGCCGACGCCTTGCGCGCGGTGCCGAACGGCGCAAGCCTGCTGGTCGATCCGGCTCGCGTAACCGCAGGTTTGCTGGATAACCTGAACGATGGCGTCAAACTGGTCGAGGGCTTGAACCCGACGACCCTGGCCAAGTCGCAGAAAAGCCTGGCCGATGCTGAACACATTCGGCGGGCCATGGAACAGGACGGCGCGGCACTGTGCGAATTCTTCACCTGGCTGGACTCGGCACTGGGCCGCGAACGCATTACTGAACTGACCATTGACGAAAAACTCACCGCTGCCCGTGAACGTCGTCCGGATTACGTGTCGCTGAGCTTCAATACCATTGCCGCATTCAACGCCAACGGCGCCATGCCGCATTACCACGCCACCGAAGAAGAGCACGCAGTGATCGAAGGTGACGGTCTGCTGCTGATCGATTCCGGCGGTCAATACCTCGGCGGCACCACCGACATCACCCGGATGGTGGCGGTGGGAACGCCGACTGACGAGCAGAAGCGCGATTGCACCCGTGTGCTCAAGGGCGTGATTGCCTTGTCCCGCGCGCAGTTCCCGAAAGGCATTCTGTCGCCACTGCTGGACGCCATCGCCCGGGCGCCGATCTGGGCCGAAAATGTCGATTACGGGCACGGCACCGGCCATGGTGTCGGTTACTTCCTCAATGTTCACGAAGGCCCGCAAGTCATTGCCTACCAGGCCGCGCCGGCGCCGCAAACCGCGATGCTACCGGGCATGATCACCTCCATCGAGCCGGGTACATATCGTCCTGGTCGTTGGGGCGTGCGCATCGAAAACCTGGCGATGAACCGCGAAGCAGGCAGCAGCGAATTCGGCGAGTTCCTGAAGTTCGAAACCCTGACCCTGTGCCCGATCGACACCCGTTGCCTCGAAACCTCGTTGCTCAACGAAGAGGAAAAACAATGGTTCAACGCTTACCACGCGCAAGTGCGGGAGCGTTTGAGCCCGTTGCTCGACGGCGCCGCCCTTGAGTGGCTGAACACACGCACCGCGGCTATTTGATTGCTTGCAGCTCGGGCGCTGCCTCCAGCGCCTGGCTCATGTAGTCGACAAAGGCTTTGACCCTGGCGGATTGGCGACGATTCGCCGGGGACACGGCATGTATCGGCAGTGACTGCGCACTGTAGTCCTGCAAAATCGCGGTCACTTTCCCTGCTTTCAAATCCTCGCTGAACAGCCACACTGGCGACAATGCAATCCCCAATCCCCCCAGCACCATTTCGCGAATGGCTTCGGAATTGTTGCTCTGCGCATTGCCTTTGATCCGCACTTCATGACGACCAGTACCATGGTCGTAAACCCACAGGTTTTGACTGGTCAGCAGATTGAACTGCAGGCAGTTGTGCTCGCGCAGATCCTCCGGCGTTTGCGGTTCGCCGTGTTGTGCCAGGTACTGCGGCGTCGCGACGGTTAGCCGGTGAGTGGTGCCGATCTGCCGTGCAATCAGGCCGCTGTCGTTCAACGCACCGATCCTGAACGTGACATCCAGGCCTTCGCTGACCAGATCCTGGTTTTGATCGCTCAGTTGCAGGTCAATCTGAATCCCGGGATAACGCGCGAGAAACGCGGGCAGGCGCGGCGCGATTTGCAGGCGCCCGAAACTGACGGAAGAACCGATTCTCAAAGGGCCGGCGATGGTCTCCCGCCCAGATTGGAAACTGTGTTCGGCAGCGTCCACGGCAGCCAGTATTTGCCGACATTGATCGTAGTAACGCTGACCTTCGTCAGTCAGCGATAACTTGCGGGTACTGCGAGCGATCAGTTTTCCGCCCAGTTCGCTTTCCAGCGCGCGTAGCACTTTACTGATGGTTGGCTGACTGGTCTGCATCTCTCGAGCGACGGCGGAAAAGCTCCCGCGTTCGACCACTCGGACGAAGATCGCCATTGCGTTTAATTTATCCACGAGACGCCTCATTAATGCTTCAACGGCATACGAACTATAGCGATCTGGCGTCTTATCGGCATGAGTTGGAAGGTTGAAGATTGTTCCTACAACCACCTCTGACGGGAGTATGCGAAATGACTGACTCAATGCAAATGCGTGCACTGATTGTTGAATCGGCTAATGCGCCGCTACGCTTGGTGTCCATTCCCAAGCCAGCTCCAGGTGTGGGGCAGGTCCTGGTACGGGTCGCGGCCAGCGGGGTGAATCCATTGGATGGCAAGATTCGTGCGGGCCAGGCCGCTCATGCGCGGCAACCGTTGCCGGCCGTGTTGGGCATGGATCTGGCGGGTACCGTTGCAGCGTTGGGGGAGGGCGTAAACGGCTGGGTGCCGGGTGATGAGGTCTATGCCATGGCAACGGGGATTGGCGGCGTTCAGGGTTCGCTGGCCGAGTACGCGGTGGTCGATGCACGGCTATTGGCGCGTAAACCGGGCAATCTGAACATGCGCGAAGCGGCCGGGTTGCCGCTGGTGTTGATTACAGCGTGGGAAGGATTGGTCGACCGGGCGCAGGTGCGAGCAGGGCAAAAAGTGTTGATTCACGGTGGGGCAGGGGGTGTCGGTCATGTCGCGGTTCAGATCGCCCGTGCATTGGGGGCCGAAGTTTTTGCCACGGGCTCTGCGCGACATCGGGAAACTATCGAGGGCCTGGGCGCAACGTTCATCGATTACCGCCAGTCTTCAGTCGAAGAGTACGTGGCGCAATACACAGCCGGGCAGGGCTTCGATATCGTTTACGACACGGTGGGCGGTGAAACCCTGGACCTCTCTTTCAAGGCTGCGCGGGTGTATCACGGACATGTCCTCAGTTGCCTTGGGTGGGGGCAGCACAGCCTCGCGCCGCTCTCGTTTCGTGGGGCGACCTATTCAGGTGTGTTCACTTTGCTGCCATTGCTGACGGGCGAGGGGCGTGAGCATCACGGCGAGATTCTTCGGCAAGCGGCAGGTTTGATCGAGGCAGGCAAGCTCAAGCCCATACTCGATCCGCGCCGATTCAACCTGCAAAACGCCGAGACCGCCCATGAGCTGCTGCAATCTGGAGCAGCGCAGGGACGGTTGGTTATCGAGATCTAGTTCAGGGCTTCAAGAACGAAGTCCAATCGATCCTGGCCGAAGAACAGCTGATCATCGACAAACATGCTCGGCGCACCAAATACTCCGCGCTGCACTGCTTTTTCGGTATTGACCTTCAATGCGGCTTTGATCTCTTCCTCGGCGGTCAGAGCCAGCACTTCGTCGGGATCGAAGCCGTTTTGATTCAGCACTGCGGCGACCGTTGCCGGTTCATCGAGGCTGCGACCATCAACCCAGAGCGCTTTGAACAGACAATCGACGAATGCCAAAAAACGCTGCGGATGGCGCAACTGCATGCCAGTGACGGCACGCATCAGCATGAGGGTGTTGATCGGGAAATGCGGGTTGAACTTCAACGGCACGCCATATCGTCTGGCATAGCGGTCAAGGTCCTGAAACATGTATTTCCCCTTGGCCGGAATAGTCGCCGGGGAGGCATTGCCGGTGGCTTTGAATACGCCACCAAGCAGAATCGGAACGTAGATGAGTTGGCTGTCGGTTTGTTCACAGATCTTGGGCAACTGGGTGTACGCCAGGTAGGTGGCGGGGCTGCCCAGGTCGAAGTAAAACTCCACGGTTTTGCTCATGGTCGTTGCGCTCTGATTGTTGTTGTAGGGGGGGAAGGCTTACCAGCGTTCGCTCCATGGGCGCAGGTCCAGCTCGAAGGTCCAGGCGTCGCGAGGCTGGCTGTGCAGGTACCAATAGTTCTCGGCAATATGCTCGGGGTTGAGAATGCCGTCCTGGTCTTTGGTTGCGTACTTTTCGGGAAAGCTGTCGCGGATGAAATCGGTATCGATCGCACCATCAACGATGACATGGGCGACGTGAATGTTCATCGGCCCCAGTTCACGGGCCATGCTTTGCGCCAAGGCACGAATGCCGTGCTTCGCTCCGGCAAACGCGGCAAAACCGGCGGCGCCGCGCATGCCGGCGGTGGCGCCGGTGAACAGGATCGTTCCCCGTTGTCGCTTGGCCATGCGAATGGCTACCTCGCGGGCATTGAGAAATCCCGAAAAACAGGCCATTTCCCAGATCTTGAAATACTTGCGGGCGGTTTCTTCCAGAATGCTGCAAGGCACGTTTGCGCCGATATTGAAGACAAACGCTTCGATGGGGCCAATGTCGTTTTCAATCTGCTCGATCAAAGCCACCACTTCTTCTTCCTTGCGTGCATCGCAGGCAAAGCCGTGAGCCAGTCCTCCGTCCTCCAGAATCGAATCAACCAGCGGCTGGAGTTTGTCTGCGCTGCGACGGGTGACACAGGCTGTGAATCCTTCCTTGGCAAAACGCTTGGCAATAGCGCCCCCGGTGGCATCGCCAGCACCAACAACCAGTACGACCTTCTTGTTATTCATGGCTAGAGCCCTTTGGTAAACGATCGTTAACTAAACGAACGTTATGCTACGATTCGACAGGCGTCAAGACGATCAACTCTGAGGGAAAGGCCATGCGTTACTCAGCTAATCACAAGCTGCAAACCAGGGAAAAACTACTGCAGAGCAGTGCGGTATCGGCCAAGAGATCCGGTTTTTCGACGGTGGGCGTAGATGGCTTGATGAAGGCGATCGGCTTGAGTGGCGGGGCTTTCTACAGCCACTTCTCCTCAAAGGACGAGTTGTTTGCTTCAGTTGTCGAACGTGAACTGAGGCAAAGTCTGGAGCGATTGGGAGCGGAGCAGGATCGTGACAAGCTCGAGCGTTGCTTGAAGCAGTACCTGAGCATGTCCCACGTCGAACATCCGGAAACGGGCTGTGCACTGCCGGCATTGGGTGCGGAGATAGCCCGTTCCGACGTGACGATTCGCCAGGAGGCTGAGCACTGGATTTGTCGGTTGCAGGAGAGCTGGGCGCAGGTGCTGGAGAGCGACAGCCTGGCTTGGGCCATTCTGTCGCAATGTATCGGGGCGTTGGTGGTGGCGAGGATGCTCGCCACTACGGAGCTTCAGCATACCGTGCTGAAGTCCAGTTACGATGAAATCGGACGGCAAATGGCGAGTCCGAGAACCTGACAACTCGCAATCTATTTGCAGATGACGATCATGCTGCGACTGGTATAACCGGCAGGATTGAGGCCAAACGGATAGTCACCGGGCTCTTCAACCGCATCGCCTGACTTGGCGATGACCTTGTACCCTTTCGGTGCGCACGAGTTGGTGGCACTGGCGTAGCACTGATCCCAAGAGGACGACAGCCCTGAACAGTTGATGTGCAGCCCTTTCCTGCCATGTTTGACCTGGGTCTTCGATGTCGCTGAGCAGCCCGCAATCGCGAGTACGGCGATCAAAATCAAAATTCGTTTCATTGCTGTCCTTGTTGCTGTCCCGGATCTCGCGCCCGGTCTGGCAGTATTCGCTTTCGCATGAAGCGTGTTGATATCCCTTTCTTCAAAAGTCCATGGCTGACATTGGGTTGCGGGGCTAAACATGGCCTAAATGAGCGGCAAATACCAGAGGCTCGTCAAATCTTGCATCAATCGGCAGCAATGG
This sequence comes from Pseudomonas sp. Sample_16, assembly GCF_004307665.1. Classification (NCBI taxonomy): domain Bacteria; kingdom Pseudomonadati; phylum Pseudomonadota; class Gammaproteobacteria; order Pseudomonadales; family Pseudomonadaceae; genus Pseudomonas; species Pseudomonas sp. Sample_16. The sequence goes on along the minus strand of NZ_RCOB01000152.1, from coordinate 1,018 downwards.
CAGGCTTGGCGGAGCTGCCCATGGTCATGGTTGCACCAACGGATGCCAGGATAATGCACAAGATAGCCATCCACTGTGACAAAGACAGGTACTCATTGAGGAACAACAGACCTGACAGCGCGCCAAATGCCGGTTCGATGCTCATTAATGTGCCAAATGTTCTGGCGGGCATACGTGTGAGAGCGACCATCTCCAGGGTATAGGGGAGGGCAGTGGACAGAATGGCGACACCGATGGCAATCGGAATCAGTGACGGGGTCAGCAGCGCGGCGCCGGCGTGAACTATGCCTATCGGTGCTACGAACAGGGCGGCAATCATCACCCCTAACGCAGCAGTCTGTACGCCATTGTCGGCTCCGGCTTTTTGCCCGAACAGAATGTACAGTGCCCAGCAAACACCAGCGCCCAGTGCGTAACCGGCACCTACCAGGTCGATGCCCGCAGTTGTCGCGCCGGTCGGTATCAGCAATAGCAAGCCAACCGCTGCAAGAGCAATCCACAGGAAATCGATGGCACGGCGTGAAGCATAAATGGCCACGGCCAATGGGCCGGTGAACTCAAGGGCCACGGCGATACCCAGGGGTACTGTGCGCAGTGACATATAGAAGAGGAAGTTCATGCCGCCCAGTGCCATGCCATAGACGATGACAGTGCGCAGGGATTTGGCGCTGAGCTTCGCACGCCATGGGCGCAGGAGCAGCAGCATGATCACGCTGGCAAATATCAAGCGCAAAGTGGTGGTCCCCTGGGCGCCAATAACTGGGAACATGCTTTTCGCCAGGGAAGCTCCGGATTGGATCGATGCCATGGCTATTAAAAGCAGGCCGACCGAGAACAGGGTCGAGGCAAGACTGCGAGGCTGGTCATTCATTGAAAGGCATCGTCCAAAGTAGGGTGAAGCTGGAGCGTAATTGTTGTGTTGGGCAATATACTGCGCATTCCTTGATGGCGCGTCTATATATAAGCAGTGAATTTGCTCATCCTGATAGAAAAACCAAATCAACGCTTGACGGCAGAT
>NZ_RCOB01000094.1:0-17843 GCF_004307665.1 Pseudomonas sp. Sample_16 | reverse complement strand
TCGGGTTCTGGGTATTTGATGGTCATGGAAACTCCTGATGGGGTGAGCACTGATCATTCCCACGCTCTGCGTGGGAATGCCTCAACGGACGCTCTGCGTTCGGCTCTTCGGGACGCAGAGCGTCCCGGGCTGCATTCCCACGCAGAGCGTGGGAACGATCATGAACGAGGCCTAGACTGCCGGCTGACTATGCGGAAACAACAAATCCACAAAGCGCTCGGCCGTCGGTTGCGGCTCATGGTTGGCCAGCCCGGCGCGTTCATTGGCTTCGATAAATACGTAGTCAGGCTGATCGGCGGCGGTCACCAGCAGATCCAGGCCGACCACCGGAATATCCAGCGCCCGGGCGGCTCGTACGGCAGCGTCCACCAGGGTCGGGTGCAGAATCGCGGTGACGTCCTCGAGAATGCCGCCGGTGTGCAGATTTGCCGTACGCCGCACGAACAGATGTTCGCCCGCCGGCAGGATGCTGCTGTAGTCGTAACCGGCAGCATTCAACGTGCGTTGGGTTTCCTGGTCGAGGGGGATTTTGCTTTCGCCGTCGGTAGCCGCTTGACGGCGTCGGCTCTGGGCTTCGATCAATTCGCCGATGGAATGTTGTCCATCGCCCACCACTTCCGCCGGTCTGCGAATGGCCGCCGCCACCACGTCAAAGCCGATCACCAGGATGCGCAGATCAAGACCCTCATGGAAGCTTTCCAACAACACACGATTGTCGAACTGGCGCGCTGACTCGATGGCTTGCTGGACGTCCTCGATGCTCTGCAAATCCACCGCCACGCCCTGGCCCTGTTCGCCGTCCAACGGCTTGACCACCACTCGATGGTGTTCGTCGAGGAACGCCAGGTTGTCATCGGCATTGCCCGCCAGTTGCTGAGCCGGCAGGTTCAAGCCGGCAGCCTTGAGCACTTTGTGGGTCAGGCTTTTGTCCTGGCACAGGCTCATGCTGATGGCACTGGTCAGGTCGCTGAGCGATTCCCGGCAGCGAACCCGACGCCCGCCGTGGCTGAGGGTGAACATCCCGGCATCGGCGTCATCCACTTGCACATCGATGCCGCGGCGATGCGCTTCCTCGACAATGATCCGCGCATACGGATTGAAGGCCACCTCTGGCCCCGGCCCGAGAAACAGCGGCTGGTTGATGCCGTTCTTGCGCTTGATGGCGAAGGTCGACAGGTTGCGAAAACCGAGCTTGGCGTAGAGGCTTTTCGCTTGGCGATTGTCGTGCAATACCGACAAGTCGAGATAACTCAGCCCACGGCTCATGAAGTGTTCGATCAAATGCCGCACCAGCACTTCACCGACGCCAGGCCGCGAACAGCGCGGATCGACCGCCAGGCACCATAGGCTGCTGCCGTTTTCCGGGTCGTTGAAAGCCGTGTGATGATTGAGCCCCATCACGCTGCCGATCACCGCGCCGCTGTCGTCATCTTCAGCCAGCCAATACACCGGCCCGCCGTCATGTCGTGGGGTCAGCAAGGTCGGATCGACGGGCAACATGCCGCGTGACTGATACAGCTGATTGATTGCATTCCAGTCGGCTTCGGTCTGCGCACGGCGGATGCGAAAACCGCGAAACACCCGGGTGGCCTGACGGTAGTCACTGAACCACAGGCGTAAGGTGTCGGACGGGTCGAGGAACAACTGGGTCGGTTCCAACCCCAATATTTGCTGGGGGGCGGCAACGTACAGGGCAATGTCGCGCTCGCCGGGCTGTTCGTTGAGCAGTTCTTTGGCGAGGCTGGCCGGATCGGCAAAGGTATGGCCGATCAACAGGCGACCCCAGCCGCAATGCACGGCAATCGGCTCGCCGCCCAGTGCGCTGCCGTCTTCGGCCAGGCGCGCCTGCAAGCGTTCGTAGGAGGGCGCCTGACCGCGTAACAAGCGTTGGCTGAAAGCCGTGGCGTGAGGTTTCATCGATCAGATTCCTTGTTCACTGAGCCACAGGTTCAGGGCCGCCAGTTGCCACAGTTTGGAGCCGCGCAGCGGGGTCAGTTGCCCTTGCGGGTCGGTCAGCAGGCGGTCGAGCATGGCCGGGTTGAACAGGCCGCGATCCTGGCTGGGATCGAGCAACAGTTCGCGCACCCATTCCAGCGTGTCACCCTGCAAATGCTTGAGACCCGGCACCGGGAAGTAGCCTTTCTTGCGGTCGATCACTTCACTGGGGATCACCAACCGCGCGGCTTCCTTGAGCACCTGTTTGCCACCGTCCGGCAATTTGAATTTGCCCGGTACGCGAGCCGACAACTCCACCAGGCGATAGTCGAGAAACGGCGTACGCGCTTCCAGTCCCCAGGCCATGGTCATGTTGTCGACGCGCTTGACCGGGTCGTCCACCAGCATCACCGTGCTGTCCAGACGCAGGGCTTTGTCGACGGCCGCGTCGGCGCCAGGTTGTGCGAAATGTTGCTTCACGAAGTCGCCGGCAGCGTCGTTCGCCGTCAGCCATTTCGGCTGCACGGTGGCGGCGTAGTCGTCGTAACTGCGATCGAAAAACGCCTCGCGATAAGCGGCGTATGGATCACTGGCGCCATCCACCTGTGGATACCAGTGATAACCGGCGAATAGTTCGTCGGCGCCTTGGCCGCTTTGCACCACTTTGCAATGCTTGGCCACTTCCCGGGACAGCAGGTAGAAGGCGATGCAATCGTGGCTGACCATCGGCTCGCTCATCGCGCGGAACGCGGCGGGCAGTTGCTCGATGATCTCTTTTTCGTCGATGCGCAGTTGATGATGCTGGGTGCCGTAGTGCTTGGCGATCAGGTCCGAATACTGGAATTCGTCACCGCGTTCGCCTCCGGCATCCTGGAAACCGATGGAAAACGTCGACAGGTTTTCTACCCCGACTTCGCGCAACAAGCCCACCAGCATGCTCGAGTCGACTCCACCCGAAAGCAGCACGCCAACATCCACCGCTGCCCGTTGGCGAATCGCTACCGCCTCGCGGGTGCTGTCGAGCACGCGATCGCGCCAGTCTTCGAGTGTCAGACTCATCTCATCGGCGTGTGGGCCGTAGGGCAAGGTCCACCAGGTTTTCTGCTCGGTGCTGCCATCGGGTTCGATGCGCATCCAGCTGGCCGGTGGCAGTTTTTCGATGCCAGCCAGCAACGTGCGCGGCGCCGGGACCACCGCATGGAAATTCAAGTAATGATTGAGCGCCACCGGGTCAAGGATCGGGTTGATGTCGCCCCCCTTGAGCAGCGCCGGCAATGCCGAGGCAAAGCGCAGGCGCTGGCCGGTGCGCGACAGATACAACGGTTTCACGCCAAGGCGATCGCGGGCAATGAACAGGCGTTGCGCATCGCGCTCCCAGATGGCAAAGGCAAACATGCCGTTGAGTTTCGGCAGCAGAGCCTCACCCCAGGCGTGGAAGCCCTTGAGCAGCACTTCGGTGTCGCCACCGGAATAGAAGGCATAACCAAGGCCTTCCAGCTCCGCACGCAATTCCGGGTAGTTGTAGATGGCGCCGTTGAAGGCCAGGGACAAGCCCAGTTGGTTGTCGATCATCGGCTGCGCAGAGCCGTCCGACAGGTCCATGATTTTCAGGCGTCTGTGGCCCAGGGCAATCGGCCCTTGGCTATGGAAACCCCAGGCATCAGGACCGCGTGGTGCCAGGTGATGGGTGATTCGCTCTACGGCTGCAAGGTCTGCAGGTTGATTGTCAAAACGTAACTCGCCAGCTAATCCGCACATAAATTCCTTACCGGTTTTTCCGTTGGGGAGGGTGAAACGCTACCGCGCCAAAACAGCGGGTACTCAGAAACTGACCCGCTCGGATTTCAGTAGTTTTAGATCGATACGTTATAAGTGGCGGCTGTCGGACGAATGGCTCCTACCTGAAACGGCTTGTGCCAGTGGCAGTAGATATTGCTACGAAGCATAGGAATACTTGCTCGGACGCCACGGGATCAGCCCTGATATTCGAATTATCATTTGCCCGTTGAGCGCCGTAGGCTGAACGCATCTGAATGCAATAAGGACATTGCACATGCTGCCAACACCTGCGAATACAAACTCTCCTGCCGTGACATTTACCCCGGCGCATCGGCTGGACGCACTGGTGGAACACACCGCTGACCTGGACAAGGCCGAGGTCTTGCAAAGGTCCATTCCGGACTGGCTGGCCAACGCCGACCTGGCCCAGGCGCAAGCGCTGAAAACAGCCTTTGAGCAGGCGCATGTTTGCCACACCCGGGCGCGCGAGGCGCTCGACAGGCTGAAGCCGCTGGATGTGTTCTGCATGGAACAATTGACCGACTTGCTCAAAGCCAAGTGGACAGTCGAGTTCGATGTCGAGCGCGATACGCTGGAGGTCAGCACCACTTCGATTACTTCGACAAGCATGTTCCCCGTCGATTGGACTGGCACCGTCACCACCCAATCCCGCAGCCTGCTCCACGCCGCCATGGAGAACTTCACCCTCGGCGAAGCTGGCACGAATGGATTTTCCAAAGAATCGTTGATTCGCATCAATGGCAAGCCTCAGACAGCAACAGTCATCACCCCTGCGCACTTCGCCACGTTGTGCCGCGAACTGGACCTCGGTGGCCGTTACCAGCAACACATTGACCAAGCATTGGCGCTTCCCCCCAGAACCCTGGGTGGCAGTGCGGCCAACTCAGCGGCTTCGGCTGCTGACATTCGGCGCCTGAAATTGCTCGATATGCAGGTCGCCGTGCACATCGCCTACATGAAAAAGGACATCAGCGCCGCAGCTCATGCCCTCCTGAACAGCGTGATCACGCAAGATGTTCCGGTGGCAAGCATCCGAAACGCGCTGTTCGATGGCGTACCGGTGATGTGGCAGGGCTTGATGATTCATGACGTCTGCATCTCGGGTGCGCTGGTGTTCAGCAATCAGTCGATCGATACCCACGCACAGGCGAAATGCATCGTCTACATGCCGAACGAGCCCCGTCGACCGCTGTATGAATACGCCTCGCTGGACGAGTTCAAGGTTTACCTGACACTCAAGTTGCAAACCAAAAGCTACCGAGCGGAGTTCGCCAGGCAATACCTTTGCGGTCACGATAAGACGAAGTTCTTTACCGCTTTTGACAAGGACAAGGCATTAGGTCCTTTGGCGGCCATGCCAGCGACCTGTCCTTCGGATTTTTTCTTCAGTGCTTTCATCGAAAAGACCCAGCAGGATGCGCAAGTGTTGGCGGTGCCGACAGAATCGGTCGATGAACAACAACGGGAGAAAACACGTAAAACGCTGATGGAGGCGAGCCTGGTCCTGCTCAACGCAGCGTCGTTCTTCGTTCCTGTACTCGGGGAGTTGATGGCCGCGGCGGCCATCGTCGAAATTGCCGGGGAGGTGTATGAAGGGGTGCAGGACTGGACGCACGGTCAGCGCACCGAGGCCTTGTCGCATTTACTCAACGTCGTGGAAAACGTCGCGCAGATGGCCGCGTTTGTGGTGAGCGGCAAGGTGGTGACGTCTGCATTCAGTCGAATCGCAGGCGAACAGGCGACCTTTTTCGACGGTTTTGAGGCGGTAACCGGTCGTCATGGCGAACCAAGGTTATGGAAACCCGACCTGAAGGCCTACAAACAGGCAACGCCACCGGCAGCGACACTGCGACCTGATTCGAACGGCCTCTACAAGGACGGCCAGCGCACGTTGATCCTCATGGACGGGGCGCCGTATCGCGTCTCGCAAGATCCTGCGACGAAAGCGTGGCGCGTCGACCATCCCGTGCGCCAGGATGCTTTTCAGCCCACTCTCGTACGTCACGTCGAAGGAGGCTGGCGCCATATCCATGAACACGTATACGAATGGCCAAGCGGTTATGCGCTCAAACGGCTCAGCCCTGGCCAGACCGGGCTGAGCCACAGCGACATCGTGAGCATTGGCGCCATCACCGACCTGTCACCGGCGCTTGTGCACCAATTGCACGAAGCAAATCTGCCCTTGCCGGCGCGGATCAAGGACTGCATCGAGCGGTTCAAATTGAATCAGGGTATCAATCTGCTGATCAGGCGAATGGAGCGTGGAGAATTCTCCGGCACAGCCCATTTGCAGGAACAACTGCATACGTTGCCGACATTGCCCGGTTGGCCCAAGGAGCGATTCATCGAGGTCGTCGACGATAAACAGCAGTTCGTCTCGCGCCACCCGCAATCGGCGACGGTTGATGAGGCCAACCGCGTGCCTGTCAGCGAGTCCGAGCTGAAGTCAGGAAAGTTGCTGGAGACCGTGATCAATGGCCTGTCTTCCAAGGAAGTCGAAGGCATCATCGGCGCCACGACAGAGTCCAAACCCGCGCTGCTGGCGCAAAAAATCGGCACGGCGCTGAAAGGCAATCGCCGGCCCCTGATGGAGCAGCTGTATAAAACCTACGATGGCATTGCCACTGGCGACGTTGCAACGTTGTGCGACCAGGTTACCGACCTTCCGGTGCGCGTGGCCGAGGAGCTGTTGAGCAATGCCTCTGGCAGAGACCGTAGCCTTCTTCGTGAGCGCAGGATCCTGGGGCTGGATCTGGCGCAACAGGTCAGTGAGGCACAGTTTTCGATCAGGCAGGATCGTGCCCTCACCGGGTTTCGCCTGCCGTCTCTGGCCAATGACGATACCGACAACCTGGCGCTCAGGTTCATGGATCGACTGCAAGGCTGGGACGACGGGTTTCGCCTGGAAGTACGCCAGGGATCAAGCACCGGCACCTTGCTCGACAGCGTTGGCCAGGCCACTGCACCCGCGAAGGGCGTGATCGTCAAGACGGCTTCGGGCTATCAAGTCAGCCAAGGCACTGGCACCACGCTCACTACACGTAGCAGCGAGCGCCTGCTCGATTCGATTTATCGCGCATTGCCGCAAACCCAGCGCACCCGCATGGGCTTGTCCGGGATCGAGGCGCAGGATGTTTCACGGTTGCAGACCCGTCTGTTGGTGGCAACATCACGGGATCCGCTACGCACCGCACGGATGCTGCGCAATGAACGCACAGAGCTGGCGCAACATTTTTCCAGCTGCGTACAGGCTGACCCGCCTGCGGCAAACGTCTATGCACAAGCCTTGATTCGCAAAGTCAGAAAGCTCTATCCGTATTTCAGCGATGCCCAGGTTTCGTCTTTTCTCGACGCGGCGGGCAGCACCCAGGCGTTGCGGGTAAACCGCATCAAGGTGCTCGAGCAGCAGCTCAAGCAACTGCGCGAGGTCCTGCGCAACTGGTGCGCCGATGACGAACAAATGAAGAAGTTGCCCGGGCAACTCAACGACCTGCGAGTCAGTCGTCGTCAGGTGGCCGATGCCATCGAAAACTGCTGGCGCCGGGTCGCGCCGCCGAGATGGCCGCAGGATCAGCCCTACACAGCGCTCAATCTTCAGCGCAACCCGGTCGGCCAGATGCCGACGCTGACCGAACAGGACGTTGCGCATGTACGCAGCCTCGCTATCACGGACATGGAAGCAGGCGATGAGTTGGCCTATTTCCTGAGGCCGTTCAAAGGGTTGGTCACCCTGGAGCTGGACCGCAATCGGCTGACGCGGTTGCCTGAAATACTGTCGCATATGCCCGACCTTCGGCATTTGAGCCTGAACGGCAATCAAGTGGCGCTGACGGAGCACACGTTGCGCAAACTGGCCGACATGCGCACTTTGCGCACGCTTTCGCTCAGCGGCAACCGTCTGGGAGCCACGCTGGATGTCAGCCAAATGGCCAACCTGCAGGCCTTGATTCTCAGCGACACACACGCCACCGAACTGCCTGCGGGATTTGACCGCTTGCCGTACCTCAACAGAGTCGACTTGCGCGGTAACCAGATTCGAGAGTTGCCGGACTGGCTGTTTGATGTGCCGCAACGCTTCGCCCAATTCATCAACCTGCGATACAACCCCTTGTCCGCAGCCAGTCGCGCGAAACTGCAGTCTTACCGTGACAGGACCGGTATCGGCATGGGGTTCATGGCGGACGATGCCAAGGTGACCAGTGAACAGGTCGCCAGGGACTTCTGGATGCCCGATTCACGGGAAGCTGATTACACCCGGCGCAACCGCACATGGCTGGCGCTGAAGAATGAGCCTGCGTCGCCGGGACTCTTCCAGTTGCTGGCCGAGGTGGGGAACTCGGCGGACAGCCGTTTTGTGCATGAAGACATGACTCGTCGGGTATGGAACGTCATTGACGCGACAGCCGCTGATTCGGCGTTGCGCGAGCGGTTGTTGGCGCTGGCGGTGAAGGCCAACTGTACGGATTCCGCGGCATTGATTTTCAGTCACCTTGAAGTGGCGGTCGAAATCGACAAGGTGGTGAAGGCGTCTGCCAATGCTCACGATGAAGCCGCTCGACTGTTGAGCCTTGGGCGAGCTTTGTTCTGCCAGGACACCCTAGCCGGGATTGCCGAGGAACATGCGCGGGCCAACCCCAGGCTTGATCCCGTGGAAGTGGAATTGGCCTACCGAACCGGTTTGGCCGAGCGGCTGGAGCTGGTCGGCCAACCTCGGCATATGCGTTACGCATCGCTCAGCGGTGTGACGCAGGCAAACCTGGACACTGCTTACGCCCGAGTGACCACGGCATTATTGTCGCCGGCGTTGCTGCGGGATCTGAGCACGCGTTCATTCTGGGTCGACTTCTTGCGTAAGCATCACGCTCAACGTTTGAATCGCCTCGCCGCACCCTTTCACGTGCGAATGCAGGCGGCCTTCGAAGGCGAGGCGACGCTGGGCACGCGCTATCGCGCCCATGTCGATGGCATCATGAATCAGTTGCAGCAGGCCGAGACCACGTTGCTGGAGGAACTGACCACACAGGCGCTGGCGGCGGACGAGACGAAAACCTGTTTTATCCTCGATTGAGCGTCTCAGGCCTTGCCGCGAATCAATCGGCGCAAGGCAAAACGGTTCGGGTGGCAGGCTTCGGCCACCGCCCTGGGCAGAGGCAGCGGTTCGTTATCCAGCCAGGCGGCGAGCAATTCGCCGGACAGCGGCGCGGTGATCAAACCACGTGAGCCGTGACCGCTGTTGACGTACAAGCCGTCGAGCCATGGGCATTCGATGTCCGGCACTTGCCGGGCATCCTTGGCGAGTGCCGCATAGGCCTGGGCGAAAGCCTGACTGTCGGCCAACGGGCCGACAATCGGCAGGTAGTCGGGGCTGGTGCAGCGAAACGCCGCCCGACCCTGGAGGCTTTCCGGGGCAAGCGTGTCGGCCTCCAGTCGCGTAACCAGATCGTGGGAAATCTCTTCGAGCATGGCCAGGTTGCCCTGGTGTTCGGCGATGGTCGGAGTCAGGTCGTCGCTCTTGAAATCGAAACTGGCGCCGAGGGTGTGTTCGCCGTGACGCGCGGGGGCGACATAGCCTTCGGCACAGACCACCGTGCTCAAGGCCTGGCTTTGCGGGGTTTGCGCCAGGCGGGTGATTTGCCCGCGAATGCGTTTGAGCGGCAATTCTGCGCTTTCGGCGAAGCGTTGAATCTCGGCGGCACCGGCCAGCACGACCACGGGGGCGCTGGCGAGCAATCGCTCGCCGTCCCACGCTTGCCACTGGCCGTCGACCTTGCGCAGTTGCACGGCATCGTGGTGTGTCAGTATTTGAATGTTGTGCTGTGCAACCTGCGATTGGCACAGCGCCGGAGGATGCACCCAGCCACCTTCGGGAAAGTACATGCCGCCGTGCGCCAGACCGATCCCCGCCAGCGCCTGGGCCTGGGGCTGATCGATCAGGTGCAGCAGGTCTGCGGGAAACGCCTCGGCCAATTGCGCCTGTCGTTCGGCTTCCCTGGCATTGAACGCCAGTTGCAGCACGCCGCAATCGTCCCAGTCAGTGCCACGTTGCAAGTGCTCCAGCAGTCGTCGGGTGTAGCCGAAACCGCTGACGATCATTTGCGACAGCGCGGTGCCGTGCGCCGATAACTTCAGGTAAAGCACACCCTGTGGATTGCCGGAGGCCTCCTGGGCAATGTCGGCGTGGCGCTCCAGCACGCTCACTTGCCAGCCTCGCGCTGCAAGACTGGCGGCGCTGGCGCAACCGGCCAGCCCGGCGCCGATCACCAGTGCCTGGCGTTCACCCGTCAGCGGTGCAGGGCGGGCAAACCAGGGTTTGGCCGGGATTGGCGCAGCAACCTCCTGCGGCCACCCGAGGAATTCTCCACGCAGGATTTCCCATTTATGGCCGATGCCCGGCGTGCGTTTCATCTTGAAGCCCGCGGCGTTCAGCAGTCGCCGAACCCAACCGGTACTGGTGAAGGTACTGATGGTCGAGCCGGGAGCAGCCAGTCGCGCCAGTTCGACGAACAGTTCGGCGGTCCACATGTCAGGGTTTTTCGCCGGGGCAAAGCCGTCGAGAAACCAGGCGTCGATTGGCCCGTCCAGTTGCGGCAGTTGCTCCAGTGCATCGCCGATCAGCAAGGTCAGCGTGACCCGGCCGTTGGCCAGTGTCAGGCGCTGAAAGCCTTGATGGATGGCCACGTACTGCGCCAGCAGTTGATCGGCAAATACCTTGAGCTGCGGCCACAGTGCCAGGGCGCGTTGGAGGTCGGCGAGGCTCAATGGATATTTTTCGACACTGACAAAATGCAGCCGCGCATCGGGCGCCGCATGTTGCTCGAACACCTGCCAGGCACAGAGAAAATTCAGCCCGGTACCAAACCCCGTTTCGCCAATCACCAACCGGCCACCGGGTGACAACGCGGCAAAACGTTCTGCCAGACGATTCTGTTCGATGAACACGTAGCGGGTTTCGTCCAGCCCCGACTGATCGGAGAAATACACGTCGTCGAACACACGCGAATACGGACGACCTTGATCATCCCAGTCGAGCTGGGCGTGGGGCAATACAGGTTTCATGGCAGGCTCGGCAACGGCAAGGTGGCCATTCTAGCCGATCACGGGCGTGGCGCTTGATCCGCCTTTGTGGCGAGGGAGCTTGCTACGCCTTTGTGGCGAGGGAGCTTTGCTACGCCTTTGTGGCGAGGGAGCTTGCTCCCGCTCGGGTGCGAAGCAGCCGCCAATGTTTTTGGCGACAGCTACGCTGTCCAGCGCAAGCAAGCTCCCTCGCCACAGGTTTCTCGCGGCTGCGAAAATTGGATTTGTCTCACGCAAGAGAGGTCCATCCGCTAGTCTTGCTCAAATCTGCAAGGGAGCCGTTCATGTTCGAATCCGCTGAAATCGACCACGCCATCGACAAAGAAACCTACGACGCCGAAGTGCCGGCGCTGCGCGAAGCCTTGCTCGAAGCGCAATTCGAGCTTCAGCAGCAAAAACGTTTTCCGGTGATCATCCTGATCAACGGCATCGAAGGCGCCGGTAAGGGCGAGACGGTCAAATTGCTCAACGAGTGGATGGACCCGCGCTTGATCGAGGTCCGCACGTTCGATCAGCAAACCGATGAAGAACTGGCACGGCCCCCGGCGTGGCGCTATTGGCGGATGCTGCCGGCCAAGGGGCGCATGGGGGTTTTCTTCGGCAATTGGTACAGCCAGATGCTGCAGGGCAGGGTACATGGCGAATTCAAGGACCCGCGCCTGGATCAAGCCATCAATGGCGCCGAGCGCCTGGAAAAGATGCTCTGCGATGAAGGCGCAGTGATCGTCAAATTCTGGTTCCACCTCTCCAAGAAACAGATGAAGGCGCGCCTCAAGGCGTTGGCCGACGATCCCTTGCACAGTTGGCGCATCAGCCCACTGGACTGGCAGCAATCGCAGACCTACGACCGTTTCGTCAAGTTCGGTGAGCGTGTCCTGCGTCGCACCAGCCGTGACTATGCGCCGTGGCACGTCATCGCTGGTATGGATGCACGCTATCGCAGCCTGGTAGTGGGCAAGATTCTGCTCGAAAGCCTGCGAGGTGCCTTGCAGCGGCCGCAGATCCATCCGGACAAAGTCAGCGCTGCGCCGGTGTTGCCCAGTGTCGATCAAGTCAACCTGCTCGACAGCCTGGACCTGACCCTGCACCTGGAAAAAGACGATTACGAGGAACAGTTGGTGACCGAGCAAGCGCGGCTTTCCGGGTTGATGCGGGACAAACGCATGCGCCGGCACGCCCTGGTCGCGGTGTTCGAAGGCAACGACGCAGCGGGCAAGGGCGGGGCGATCAGGCGAGTGGCGGCGGCGCTCGATCCACGTCAATACAACATCGTGCCGATTGCCGCGCCCACTGAAGAAGAGCGTGCACAGCCATACCTTTGGCGCTTCTGGCGACACCTGCCGGCACGGGGCAAATTCACCGTGTTCGACCGCTCATGGTATGGCCGGGTGCTGGTGGAACGTATCGAGGGTTTTTGCAGCCCGGCGGACTGGTTGCGCGCCTACAGTGAAATCAACGATTTCGAAGAACAGATTGGCGATGCCGGGGTGGTCGTCGTCAAGTTCTGGCTGGCCATCGACAAACAGACACAAATGGAACGCTTTCAGGAGCGCGAAGAAATTCCTTTCAAGCGTTTCAAGATCACCGAGGATGACTGGCGCAATCGGGAAAAGTGGGACGACTATCGCGCCGCTGTCGGCGACATGGTCGACCGCACGAGCACCGAAATCTCGCCGTGGACGTTGATTGAAGCCAACGACAAGCGCTGGGCACGGGTCAAGGTGTTGCGCACGATCAATCAGGCACTGGAAGAAGCGTTCAAGAAATCCGATAAACACGCCAGGAAGGCCAACAAGGGCAAGAAGTGAGGCGATGGTTGCGCATACGCGGGGTGAATGATTGTCGCGGTTGGTAATTGGGTGGGCTTATGCTCGGGCCACTCTCAACCGACAACAACAATGAGGTAATGCCATGCGTGAAGTGGTGATCGTCGACAGCGTGCGGACCGGCCTGGCCAAATCCTTTCGCGGCAAGTTCAACCAGACCCGTCCGGACGACATGGCAGCGCACTGCGTCAATGCCTTGCTGGCACGCACCGGCATCGACCCGGCCAGCGTCGAGGATTGCATCGTCGGCGCCGGCTCCAATGAAGGCGCCCAGGGTTACAACATCGGGCGCAACGTCGCGGTGTTGTCGCGTCTGGGCATCGGTACCGCCGGCATGACCTTGAATCGCTTCTGCTCGTCAGGCTTGCAGGCGATTGCCATCGCTGCCAACCAGATCGCTTCCGGTTGCAGCGACATCATCGTCGCCGGTGGGGTCGAGTCGATCAGCCTGACCATGAAAAGCGTCAACACCGATAACCTGATCAACCCGCTGCTCAAGGAACAGGTGCCGGGTATTTATTTCCCGATGGGCCAGACCGCCGAAATCGTCGCCCGCCGCTACAACGTCAGCCGTGAAGAGCAGGATCTGTACGCCCTGCAAAGTCAGCAACGCACCGCCCAGGCACAGGCTGCCGGGTTGTTCGATGATGAAATCGTGCCGATGGCGGTGAAGTATCGCGTTGAAGACAAAGCCACCGGGCAGGTGCAGATTCTCGACGGTGTCGTCGACCGCGATGACTGCAACCGTCCCGACACTACGCTGCAAAGCCTCGCCGGATTGAATCCGGTTTTCGCTGAAGATGGTTCGGTGACGGCGGGCAACTCGTCGCAATTGTCGGACGGCGCGTCCATGACGTTGGTGATGAGCCTGGAGAAAGCCCTGGCGCTTGGCTTGAAGCCAAAAGCGTTTTTCCGAGGATTCGCCGTGGCCGGCTGCGAACCGGATGAAATGGGCATCGGCCCGGTGTTTTCGGTGCCGAAACTGCTCAAGGCCAAGGGCTTGCAGGTTGCCGATATCGATCTTTGGGAACTCAACGAAGCGTTTGCCTCGCAATGCCTTTACGCGCGCAATCGGCTGGAGATCGAGAACGACAAGTACAACGTCAACGGCGGCTCAATCTCCATCGGCCACCCGTTTGGCATGACCGGTTCGCGTCAGGTCGGGCACATCGTTCGCGAGTTGCAGCGGCGCAATCTGCGTTACGGCGTGGTGACCATGTGCGTGGGTGGCGGGATGGGGGCGACCGGGTTGTTTGAGGCGGTTCGGTAAACGCCTCGGATTTTGTCAAGACTGTTAAATAGCTATCGCCAGCAGGCTAGCTCCCACAGGATCTGATGGGCGACACAGATCCTGTGGGAGCTAGCCTGCTGGCGATGAAGGCGACTCGGTTTATCCATTCGTCGCCATATTTTTCATCCGCTCTATATAAGCATGAATCTCCCGCGCAGCCGCCTCGACATTGGCAAATGGCCCCTCGAGGGTGTTTTCCCGGGTGCTGAAATACAACTCCCCATTCACTCGACATAACCGATCACTGCGAAAGTGCAGGCCGGGAGCGTTGTCCTGGGCGCGCATGCCATACATGGCGAATCTCCTGAAAGTGTCCTGTGGATCCAATCAGCTTATGCAAGAACTACTTGCGGCGCCTGTCGATCCGATCAGCGGCAGTTCGTCAATCAAGCGTTGCGACCTGCACAGTTTCATTCGCGGCCAGACGCCAACTGTGCCTGTGTACTGCGCGCCGGTGCGCCTAGAATGCCGGTTACTTGTCATCGGGTTTCGGGGTTTGCATGCACATTTCATCGGGTCGCTGGGTCTACGGTTTGTTTCTGGCCCTGCTGACTGCGTTGCTGTGGGGAATCCTTCCCATCAAACTCAAGCAGGTCTTGCTGGTGATGGACCCGGTGACGGTCACCTGGTTTCGCTTGATGGTGTCCGGCAGCTGCCTGTTCCTGTATCTGGCGGCGACCAAACGCCTGCCGAGCCGCAAAGTGCTCGGGCCACGCGGCGGCTGGCTGGTGTTGATGGCGGTACTGGGGCTGGTGGGCAACTACGTGCTGTATCTGATGGGGCTCAACCTGCTCAGCCCCGGCACCGCGCAACTGGTGGTGCAGATGGGGCCGATCATGTTGTTGATCGCCAGCCTGTTTGTCTTCAAGGAGCGTTTCAGCCTGGGGCAGGGCATTGGCTTGCTCGTGCTGCTGATTGGCTTCGTGCTGTTTTTCAATCAGCGTCTCTCTGAGTTGCTCACGTCGCTGAGCGATTACACCGCCGGTGTGTTGCTGGTGCTGTTGGCGTCCACGGTCTGGACCTTTTATGCCCTGGGCCAAAAGCAATTGCTGACGGTGTGGAATTCGTTGCAGGTGATGATGGTGATCTATCTGTTTTGCGGGCTGTTGCTGACACCGTGGGTGCATCCGCTCGAAGCATTGCAATTGAACCCGTTGCAAGGCTGGTTGCTGCTGGCATGCTGCATGAACACCCTGATTGCCTACGGCGCGTTTGCCGAAGCATTGGCGCATTGGGAAGCATCGCGGGTCAGTGCCACGCTGGCGATTACACCGTTGGTGACGTTTGCGGCGGTTGCTCTCGCCGCCTGGTGGTGGCCGGACTATGTGCATGCCGAGACCATCAATGGTCTGGGGTATGGCGGGGCAGTGCTGGTGGTGTTGGGCTCGGCGCTGGTGGCGTTGGGGCCTTCGTTGATTGCCGGGCTGAAGGCGCGGAAAATGCGGATGGCGGCCGGTTAGACCGCGTTATCGTTCATCGCGGGCAAGCCACGCTCCCACAGGATCAAGGCGATCACAATATCAGTGAACGACACAAAACCCTGTGGGAGCAGGCTTGCCCGCGATGACGGACTTGCAGGCGCTACAAAGCTCAGCCCTTGGCCCCGGCCTCCAGCATATTCTCCGGCCTTACCCACGCATCAAACTCTTCATCGGTCAGATACCCCAATTCCAGTGCCGCCTCGCGCAAGGTCAACCCTTCGGCGTAAGCCTTCTTGGCAATCTCCGCCGATTTGTCATAACCGATGTGCGGGTTCAGCGCCGTCACCAGCATCAAGCCTTGCTCAAGGTGTTCTGCCATTTTCTCGGCATCCGGCTCAAGGCCTGCTATGCAATGCTGCTGGAAGTTGCTGCAGCCATCGCCGAGCAAGCGGATCGATTGCAGCAGGTTGTGAATGATCACCGGTTTGAACACGTTCAATTGCAAGTGACCCTGACTCGCGGCAAATCCGATCGCAACGTCGTTGCCCAACACCTGACAGGCCAGCATCGACAGCGCTTCGCACTGGGTCGGGTTGACCTTGCCTGGCATGATCGAGCTGCCCGGCTCGTTGGCCGGTAGCTTCACTTCGGCAAAACCGGCACGCGGTCCGGAACCGAGCAGGCGCAAGTCGTTGGCGATCTTCATCAGCGTCACGGCGAGGGTTTTCAGTGCCCCGGACAAGGTCGTCAGCGGCTCGTGCCCGGCCAGGGCGGCGAATTTGTTCGGTGCGGTAACGAACGGCAGGCCGGAAAGCGCCGCCAGTTCAGCAGCGATGGCTTCACCGAAACCGTGAGGTGAGTTCAGCCCGGTACCGACCGCCGTACCGCCCTGGGCCAGTTCACACACCGCCGGCAGCGCGCTGCGAATGGCCCGCTCGGCGTAATCGAGTTGCGCTATAAAAGCCGAAACTTCCTGGCCGAAGGTGATCGGTGTGGCATCCATCATGTGCGTGCGACCGGTTTTCACCAGCTTCATGTGACGCGCTGACAGTTCAGCCAGCCCGCCCGACAGTTCGCTGATCGCCGGCAGCAAATGGTGCTGCACGGCCTGCACGGTGGCGATGTGCATGGCGGTGGGGAAGCAGTCGTTGGAACTCTGGGAACGATTGACATGATCGTTGGGGTGCACCGGCGATTTGCCGCCGCGCGGATTGCCCGCCAGTTCGTTGGCCCGGCCCGCAATCACCTCATTGACGTTCATGTTGCTCTGGGTGCCGCTGCCGGTTTGCCACACCACCAGCGGAAACTGATCGTCATGCTGGCCGGCGAGTACCTCATCCGCCGCTTGTTCGATCAGCCGGGCGATGTCGGCGGGCAAGTCGCCGTTGCGGTCGTTGACCCGTGCCGCCGCTTTCTTGATCAGCGCCAGACCGTGCAGCACGGCCAGCGGCATCTGTTCGTTGCCAATGGCAAAGTTGACCAGCGAGCGTTGTGTCTGTGCGCCCCAGTAGGCCTCCTCCGGGACTTCAACCTGTCCAAGGCTGTCGGTTTCGATACGGCTCATCGGTCACACTCCTGTAAGTCTGATTGCGCAGTTTAGGCCGTGATCGCCGGCCGGGGTTCCATCTGTCTCGCTTGCAACCATTGAACCCCTCTAAATCAGGCGCGACAAGGCTTGGGGTTGAGTGACAGCGTTTTTTAGGCGCAGAATGGACGTCCTTGGGGTTTTACCTCGCCTGCTAGAAAAGGAAACTCGATGACTCGTCTTCGTGCCATCTGTACCGCGGTTGCATTGGTTTGTGCCAGCGGCCAGGTTTTTGCCGACACCGCCAGCCACAACGCCAGTGCCGAGGCCTTCCTGACCCTGGCGCATGCTGACAAATTGGGCACTCCGGTGTACATGCAAGTGCAGCAAATGTTTGCTCAACGCTTCCAGCAAACCAAAGCCCCGGACTCGAAAAAAGCGGTACTGGAAACCTACCAGGCCAAGGCCAACGCCGCCCTGGACCAGGCCATTGGCTGGAACAAGCTGAAGCCGGACATGGTCAAGCTCTACACCACCAACTTCACTGAGTCGGAACTCAAGGACCTGGTGGCCTTCTACAAATCGCCATTGGGCAAGAAAGTCCTGGAAAAAATGCCGCAACTGACCCAGCAATCGGCCCAGATGACCCAGGCCAAGCTGGAAAGCGCGGTACCTGTCGTCAACAAACTGCTGGCCGACATGACTGCCGAGCTGGAGCCCAAAGGCGCCGCTGCGCCAGCCAAGGCCAAGCCTTAAGCGGAGTTCTGTATGACCATGCAACAACGCATCGAATCGACGCTGGGACTGCTTCAGCCCCAGCATCTGCAGGTGCTCGATGAAAGCCACATGCACAGTCGCGGGTTACAGACGCACTTCAAGGCTGTAGTTGTCAGCCAGCAATTCGAAGGGCTGAACCGGGTCAAGCGCCACCAGAAAGTCTACGGCACGCTCGGCGAGCTGATGGGCGAGTT
>NZ_RCOB01000081.1:0-18149 GCF_004307665.1 Pseudomonas sp. Sample_16 | reverse complement strand
TGAAGGCAACTGTGTTGCTGGCCTTGATTTTGACTGGCTCACCGGTTTGCGGGTTATTTGGGGCTTTATTGATAATTCCAACTGGGTGCAAAAAATTTTATTTTTCTACGCTGAGCAACTTGTAACTGATCTAGCCGTTAATGAATCACCGTGAACCGGGGGGGGGCGGGAAATTATGTTTGGCCAAAAATTTAGCGACGTATCGCGAATGGCCCGCTAAAAGGGAAGAGTGGAGAACGGTGGGAAAACAATCGCGACGTTTGCAATAGAAAAAATATTACATAAAGAATGTGGCGAAACTCTGTTTAAATATTTACGTACGAGCAAGGTGACGAGTGTCAGAAAAAACCATCCTGGTCTCGCTGAGCGATTAATCGCGGAGGGGTACGAAAAGTGCAAGTGCTATAAAATACATTAATCCCCCAGCTGTCGCGGATGCGACAGCTGGGAAGGAAACGTGTATAACAATACACCTACATGCTAAATTCGATGAATGTCCCGCATTAGGATTTCCGCCTCGTGCCTGTATGCAGCGTCCCTACGCTTAATAGATGTGTAGATATTTAAAAGCGGCCATGGCGATAATGGAAAAAAAACGAACAGTAGAATGAAGAACGCTATCGCATTGTTTCTAATGGACAATTTTCTGCGCTGCTCTAAGTCCGTTTTTAAAACTTCCAATCTGCTCGGCTGCAAGGGGATCAAATATCGCAACTCCGCTATTAACATAGAAATTTCACATTTTTTCTTAGATGTTAAACGGTGTCCGTTTTCGATGATCTTTATTTCTTCGCTGATTCGAGAGGAGATAATCATGAACTCAGGTACGTTCGAGAGCGGATCTGTGGCAGTAAGCACTGCGACGAGATTTATATCTTTAATTGCGTGAGGGTAAATATTGTTGGCGATTAAATAGCGTTCAATTAGTTCTCGAGTTACGTTTTTTACACCAGTTAGAAAAGTGACGCTGTCGATGGCTTGCAAATTTTCGACCATATTATGGCAATGTTGGGAACCATGGGGATGCGAGCGGCTAATAGTTTTTCGAAAACCGGAGTCCATATGAGCCTTCGTATGCACGATGCTAGGACCATTCCCAGCTATCGCATTATTAATGGGCAACCAGGCCATGGCTGTAGGGGGTTTCTCAAAATACTAAAAAACGCGCAGAGACTATTACATAATAACGCGGGACAAATTGCCAACGCGGCGAACCTCTTCAAGAACTAGCGCCCTAAAAAATTGTGCTCCGAAAAAATGACATGGAACTATGCGGGTTATGTTCGATATTATGGTGCATAAATAGACTATGGTGTTGTGCATGTATCTACACCTGTCTCGGACCAAATTTACCTGGATTTATCGCGCTCTCCAAGAAGTGACAGCCATTCTATTGCAGTCTTTAATAAAAAATATTATGCCAGAATTTGGCGCGATAAAGGAGTTCAATGATAGATAAGAGATCACGCAGAATGCATGCTCTTAGGAAGTTGAAGCCATTCACGCCAGCGATCGATACATTGATTTATATCGTCGCCATTGGTATCAAATATTTTTTTGAGGCTAAATGCGCTTGTGCATTTTTGCCAGTCTATTGTTTCTCTGCAAGTGTGACCTTTCGGAAGTACGGTTCCTAAAAAATACAATAAAGCCATGGCGTTGGAGACGTTCGAGTCGAATTCAAAAGGCGATTTGCCGCCGTGAGATAACCAGTTCTCAAGTTTGATAACCTGCGCTTCGGCCGCCGTTTCTGCAAACATCGTCAGCGGTTGGCAGTTGCCCAATGATATTGAGGGGTTAATAATACCTTCCACAACGCATACTAAAGTGATTGTATCACCTGTGCGCAACGCTTCGACCGCTCTCTCTGCAGGCTTGGAGAGCTCGCTGACTATGTTTATCGACTCGTTCGCGCTTTGCAGTCCGAGTAACACAGTATCAGTCGGCGTCGCGCTAATAGAAATGACTTCACCTGTTATAATGATCGTTTTGTTTTTTAGTTTTCTATTGGCCACAACCTGGTTTGAATTGTAGATATGAGACAGCTCTAAGCTATTTAACGGCTTACCAATAGCCTTTGGCGCAAACTCTGGGATAAGGCTAGCGACTCCACTCAATGTTGCAGTAATGTCTTCGGCTAGTATGTTTTTTGTAAAATTTAATGCTTCTTTGCTGATGACCTCTGGTGGAATAGTGGCGGCTGCATGCAAGGCGGAGTCACGGGGCGACTCGCCAATAATATTATAGGGAAACTGATATGTATGGATATGATTCACTAGGCCGAGTCCTGCTATAAGGGCGAAAACACTGCAGGAATAAAATCTTAGTTTAAATTTTTGTGCTTGAAATTTGGTTGCGTTAAATATGGCATCATTGGCGAGTGAGGGAGTTATGCCCGCCATTAGATTGATCGCCGAGCTATCACTTGCAATGCTTATCTTGTAACCATTCTTCAGAAGTTCGTTGATATAAAGCTTGTTATACGAAAGCCAGTAGATGATAAATAACAGGCCTAGCGACAGCGGGCCAAAAACGGCAAGAATTAACGCATTTTTCCAATCCTTTCTGATTAAAGCGGGAAAGAAACCGAAAAAAAGAGTGGTCCAGGAAAGCCCTATAGGGGCATCTTTGAACTCCCCTGTAAGTTCGTTTTGCATCGTTAATTTTGCCATTGGTAATGCCTTGTATTAAACGCAAGCTGATCGATTCGGTTTTGTTAATTTATGCGCCCGTGTGCGCCATGTCTGTAGTCAAATCCTGATTTTCGGATTCACTGAAATGGTGGTCATTCGAATGAACAAGTTTTAAAGGTGAAGGCTGGTGTAGTGGGTCTTGATAGTGGCAGGCACTTACTTTCAATTTTAAAATTTGAAAATGTATAAGTTTTAAGATCCTGTTAAATCACCCGAGCGACTGCTTTAACGGTCGATAAGGCGTGATAAATCACAATGTCAGGATAAGCGAGTTTGTATATGATTGCTGTACGGGTTACATTCGATAGGCGTCTGGCGCAATTGTTGAGCTTGTCTATGTATTATGCACGACGTGTATTAGCTGTAAGCCGGGAGATATCAGTGATACTGATTGTCGCGAGGAGATAAAGTCGAATGCGGGATGAATTCGTTTTAAGACGCTCATCTCGGTTGATTCGTTGAACTCATTATGGTCAGTTTGAATGCAACAATGTAGGGCAACTAATCCCGGAGACCACGTTAAGTTTTTCTCGGCCCGAGCTAGCGCCAGCCCGCCGTTGAATTGATGGGGTCGAACCCAGTTGTACCAATACATCAAGCTGGGCTTCTTGAGCTGTTCTGTAACCCGTGGTCGGTATCCATTCCGTGTTCAAGCTGCGGAAAACGCGCTCCATTGGCGCATTGTCCCAGCAATTCCCCCGGCGACTCATGCTCTGGCGCCAGCGATTACGCCGCAACCGCTGGCGAAATAAACGACTCGCATACTGCGACCCTTGATCCGAGTGAAACAGCAGGCTCTGCGGTCTTCCTAGTTGCTCGTCAGTCATTTCAAGCGCCTTGATAGCCAGATACGGCGTCCGGCTTTTCCGACAAAGCCCAGCCCACCACCCGGCGCGTGCAAAGATCCAGCACGACCGCCAGGCAGTGCCATTTCCCTTCAGCCCAGATTTAGGTGATATCGTCGCACCACACCTGGTTGGGTGTCGGAACATCGAGCTCCCTATTCTAGATGTTCGGGATATCGAGTCGCTCTACCGTCGCTCGTTTGCAGGCGTGTGAACCGGGTTGTTTGCTGACTAAATCAAGCTCGCGCATCAAGCTGCGCACTTTGAACAGACCGAGCGTCTCACCGTCTTCAAGCATCAGCGACAAGATGCTGCGGCTGCCGGCAGCGCTACGACTTTGCGTGAACAACTCGCTCACCCGGCTGCGCAGCCGAAGCCGTTCGACATCTGGCGTGCGGCGTCTAAGGCGCTGGGCGTAGTAGCACGAATGAGCGACTTCTCAAGCACCTTGCACAGCCAATCAACCGGCTCATGGACGCTCACATGATGGCTCAGCGCGTACGCTCGTGATCTTCCGACATCAAGAGCGCGGTAGCCTTTTTAAGTATCG
This sequence comes from Pseudomonas sp. Sample_16, assembly GCF_004307665.1. Taxonomy (NCBI): domain Bacteria; kingdom Pseudomonadati; phylum Pseudomonadota; class Gammaproteobacteria; order Pseudomonadales; family Pseudomonadaceae; genus Pseudomonas; species Pseudomonas sp. Sample_16. The sequence continues at coordinate 14,061 of NZ_RCOB01000081.1, read as the reverse complement.
ATTTTTCCCGTTCAAGGCGGGCAATTCGAGCTTCCAGCTCCAGGATTTTCTGTTGTTCCGGGGTCAATACTTTGCTCTGCGGTGTGACGCCTTGGCGCTCCTGCTGAACCTCATCAACCCATCGGCGTAGGGCCGACTCGCCAATACCGAGCGAATGGCTGGCTTTGATGTAGCTGTAGTTTTGTTTGAGCACGAGGTCGGCAGCCTCGCGTTTGAATTCAGCAGGAAAGGAACGGCGTTGCTTGGTCATCTAACACCTCGATCTGGCGAGCACTCTCGCCTAAATGGGTGTCGCTTCATTAGACCACTACAATAAAGAATCGTACGCTGCGGGATCCATAGTGCTAAGTCGTCTTCATCCCGAGAAAACAGGCGTAAGGTATGCGCAAGAACGACGTCCGAAAAGCTATGCTCTGGGGGCAAGACATTGGATAACTCACTCATTCCCGAAGTATTCAAGTCGTCATCGGGATATAGTACGTTAAATTTCAAGCTTCAAAAAAATACCCACAGCTCTGGGGGAGAGATGTGGGCAAAAAAACACACAGGGAGTGAAAGATCGCGTACCTCGACACAGCGTATGTGCCTTCCTTTGGTCGGTGTACGCGGGCTTTCAATGTAAATTCAATAGAATGTAGCGACCGCTGTATGTAGGGAAAGTCTTCACTTTGCATATTTCTGCGCAACAGAAGAGATACTAGGTTGTTTTTTGGGGCTGAGCGTGGACTTTACTAGCAGGCGCCCCCGCCCACCTGATATGAAAGAACTTGATGCTGCATGAACCGCGATAGATTCGCGATCGTTGGTGCTACCTTGAAAGCTGGGTCAAGATTGCCAGTAACGCCTGCGGTATCAATTAAATGATGGGCGCGCAACATTGGTCGCGTCGAGCAGATCGGCCAAGGGTGTAATCGCACACAGCGGGTGTTGCTTCGGAAGGGTGGGCTTCGCCTGGTTGGAGGGACGACTAGAATGCACGAACTGCGCATTGGCGCAATGCCTATAGGCGGAAATCTCGGGTTGGTATCACGATGCTTAACACGGCTGGAATTTTTGGCTACCCTTCGAGTAGAGTTAGAGGCGCGATGTCCGTTGGCGTTTTTTTCGCTCATAATTTAGCCAATTGCACATCCCGCAGCTACATCAATTGTGCATTCAAATTCGATGGAGCCGCAGTCGCCGATGCTCGCTTTGGTCGCAGAATTGCAAATGACCATGGTAATAAGTGAGTTTCGCAAGGTTAGTTGCAACCGAACAGTTCAGTAGAGGTTGCGAGATTAACCAGTATTGATAGCAAGCCAAGCAGCAAGCGTCGCCTCTGAAAGCGCTCAGGTAGTAGCAGATTCAGTCGTTTAAAAACCCTAGCTTGGAGGGGGCGCCGATATGGTTAACTTACCGCAAGCGATGCGTCGATACGTAGCCGATCTAAATAGTCCGCCCATTGTTGAGCCGCCTCCCGGCGTTGTCTTAACAATTGCGCCCGTGCATACACTGCGCCCAGAGCCCCTGGCATACGGTGGGATAAGGACAGCTCCAACACGATCGGATCAATGTCCAAGTGCTCGTGAGCAATGGTTCGGAAGGTGGCGCGGAAGCCGTGCGCGGTAATTTTGTATTCCGGCCAGATGCGCTGAAACGATTTGAGCATGGATGTCGGATTAATTGGATTACCTGGGTGAACAGGCGAGCCAAATACCCAACCGTAGCCTTCTTCATCCACCACACTGCTCTCGCGCTGTCCGCGGAGTAAGGCCAATGCTTGCTCCGGCAACGGCACAATGTGCTTGGCCCGATTGAGATGCTTAGTTTTGCTAACCACGTAACGCCAGTCGGCGCCTACCAGGTCGATGTCTTCCCAGCGCATGTTAGCTAATTCTCCGGGACGTACCGGCAGAAGGACCAGCAGCCGCATAGCTGTAGTGACGATGCCATCACAACAGTCGTCCAGGCGCAGCAAAAACCGGCCCAGGTCAGCCGGACGTTCGATGGCAGGGTTGCTGACCACCATGTGGCGGATCTTCAGTTCTTCTGTGTTGCTAAGTGCTACGTTGCGCTCCACCCAGCCACGTCCTTCGGCAAAACCCAGCACCGCGCGGATAATGGTACGCACGCGCGCCGCCATGGCCATGGTGCGCTTGCGGCGTAGTTCGGTAATGATTGGGGTGATGTGTTCCAGCTTTACCTCGCTAACCGGTCTGTGGCCGATGGACGGGAAAATATGATTGTCGAGCGCACCACGAAAACCAGAAAGAGATTTAGACACCAATTGCGCGGACTTGAACTCCAACCATTGTTCGGCCACAAACCTGAATGTCCGCATCTCGCTGAGACGCTGCGCCGCGATCTTGGCGGTTTTGGTCTGGAGGGGCGCAATATGATTAGCCACGTCGCGTCGCGCTGCCCTGGCGATATCACGAGCTTCTTTGAGTCCAATGTCAGGGTAGCGGCCGACGGCAAACAAGTTCTCCTTGCCGTGCAGGCGGTACTTTAATCGCCAATACTTGGAAGGGGGTTTGGCTGTCTTTAGCGACGTTCTTACCTGCAGGAATAGGCCCGGAACTTCGCCGTCCGCGTACTTGCCCGATTGGTCTACCGCTCGGACGAATGTATCGGTAAGTTTGCGTCGAAAAGCGGCCGGGCCTGATGCCATTCTGGGGGTACCGTTTTTTCTTTGGGGTAAAATTTATTTTTAATATACCCCCAAGGCTCCAGGAAACTAGTGGAATTCGACGGACGGCAATGGACAGCTTGTTCTCCTAATTACTTGTTTAATAAGATTTATTTGGACTTTTATGGAAAACGCTTAAAGACTATTGGGGTCCCCGAAAAACATCTGAATCCGCGATCGCAACCAGCGCTCACCCGGATCATTATCCTGTGACCCGCGCCACGCCATATGCAATTCAAAGCTGCGCACCGGCAACGGCGGTTCCTCCGCACGTACACCACCCGCGGCCGTGAGGGCTTCTGCCGTGTAGTCCGGAACGGTGGCGACGATGTCAGTCCCGCTCAGCAGCGTGCTCAACCCGTTGAACTGCGGCACCGCGAGCACGACATGGCGCTTGCGTCCCAGTTTTTCCAGCTCTTCATCGATAAAGCCGCTGAGGTCGCCGGCGAATGACACCAGAGCATGAGGCCGCGCGCAGAAGTCATCCAGGCTCAAGGGGCCGGGCACGGTATCGGCACGCAGCAGCTTGGGCGAGCTGCGGCGCAGGACTTTACGCTTGGCATTCGCCGGCAAGTCGGTGGTGTAGCTGACGCCAATGGAGATTTCGCCGGAGGCCAACAATCCCGGCATCAGGATGTAATTGACCCGCCGGACCACCAGCACAATCCCCGGAGATTCGGCCCGCAGGCGCTTGAGCAGCATCGGCAGCAGGGCAAACTCGACATCGTCGGAAAGACCGATGCGGAACACCGCAGTGCTGGTGGCCGGGTCAAACTCGGCGGCTCGGCTGACGGCGGTGGAAATGGAATCCAGCGCCGGGGAAAGCAGGGCGAAGATCTCCACGGCCCGGGCAGACGGCTCCATGCTGCGGCCAGTGCGCACAAACAACGGATCATCGAACAACCCACGCAAGCGCGAAAGCGCCGCACTGATGGCTGGCTGACCAAGGAAAAGCTTCTCCGCAGCGCGGGTCACGCTGCGCTCGTGCATCAGGGTTTCGAATACGATCAACAGGTTGAGGTCGACACGACGCAGGTCATTACGATTCATCTGGAGTCCAGGCAGAGTCAGTAAACTTGACGTGGGCGGCCATATGAGAACAATGGCCAGCAGGAATATTACGGGGAAAGGCTGGTACTCTGCACCGAGTAATTCAGTTTTCCTACAAAGGCTGCTTCAGTTTCTTACGACATTTGACGATGTTGCCGCTGATGCGGAATCAATGACAAGCATGTCGACTATTAATAGCCACAGATAGTGTTGGGTTGAAAGCCCAGCTAGAGTTCATGGCATTAGAGGTTCATTTGGCGAGGTTTGCGATGTCCCGCACGATCCGGTTTCACAAATTTGGTCCAGCCGAGGTGCTCAAATGCGAAGAGCATGCGGCCGCTCTGCCTGCACCGGGTGAAGTGCAGGTGCGCGTCGAGGCCATTGGCATCAGTTGGTACGACACACTCTGGCGGCAAAACCTGGCGTCTTCCCGTGCTCAATTGCCTGCCGGCCTTGGCCAGGAAATGGCCGGTGTCGTCACGGCTGTCGGTGAGGGTGTCGATGATCTGGCCGTGGGTGACAAGGTCGCCAGTTTCCCGGCTCAAAGCCCGAACGATTACCCGGTCTACGGCGAATTGATTGTGCTGCCACGCACGTCGCTGACCCGCTACCCGGACGTGCTCAGCCCGATTGAAGCCAGCGTGCATTACACGCCTTTATTGATTGCCTACTTTGCCTACTCGGATCTGGCACGGGTCAAACCCGGGCAGTTTGCCCTGGTCACTGACGCCAGCCATTGCGCAGGCCCTTCGTTTGTCCAGTTGGGCAAGGCCTTGGGTGTGCGGGTGATCGCGGCCACCAAGTCGGCGGATGAACGTGAATACCTGCTGTCGTTGGGCGCCGAGAAAGTGATTGTCACCGAGGAAGAAGATCTGCTGATGCGGATCAACAAAATCACTGACAATCGCGGCGTGGATGTGGTGTTCGATGGTCTGGGCGGCCCACAGATGTCACTGCTTGGCGACGTTCTTGCGCCACGTGGCAGCCTGGTTCTGTACGGCCTGCAAGGCGGGAACCAGACACCATTCCCGGCTTGCGCAGCGTTTCAGAAAAATATTCAGTTCTTCGTGCACTGTATCGGTAACTTCACCGGCAAGCCGGAACTGGGCATCATCCAGGATCAGGTTGCACTGCAACGGGCCTTGCGTGACATCAACCAGTTGACCGCCGACCGCGTGGTGCTGCCGCTCAAGACTCGGGTCTTTCCGTTTGCCGAGTTTGTCGAGGCTCACCGCTACATGGACGAATGCCCCTGCCGGGAAAGGGTTGCGCTCCAGGTCGAGCCAGCCTGATCCACTCAAAGAGTCCGTGCCTTCACGGACTCTTTGCTTTCAGTACTTTCCTACATGAGACCTTCCATTGATCTGTCAGTGGAGCAGTTCAGCAACTGAACTGGTTTTTGCTCTCAATCTGTAGCTTCTAATCAGCATCTAAGCCCTGATAATTGAATGATTACTTTCATCTCAAGGAATGAGCTATGAGCCGGTATCAGGCTGATACTTTTCAATGTGCACTGCTGATAAATATTCAACCATTAACGATCGTCTCGGTAGTTGCTGGAAATTTATTGGCTACTTCTTTCTTTATTTCCTGTGTTAAATGTCTGTGGGACTCTGTCGGATATTTCCTAGGACGTCGAAAGGCATGGAGTGAGCCCCCGTTAATACGGGCTCCACGGCTGATCGACAGGATGCAAGGCCTGCGCAGCCTCCGATGCACTCAAATGTCGACATGAACATTTAAGTGCTAGCATTTACCAATATAACCAGTATCCAAACCCTGTTCAGGCCAACCTCCTGCGCCGCGTCCTGCTGTGTGCGCGATATTGAACTACGAGTATCAGGTACATATAGATGACCAATATCCATGAACAAGCCATGAGCAATGTCTATCAACAAGTGCTGCAACGATTGCTGAGTTTCTTTTCCCGGGCCGAACGCACGGCATTGCAGTTGTTGATTCAACGCCTGGGCGTGGCCGCCGGCGGCATGGAGCAGATCGGTGACTTCAAAGTATTGGCCATTCAAACCGGCTCCCGTGACAGTTGCTACTCCCTGGCATTGCTGCGGGCCGCACAGCTGACCATCGCCAGTCGAGCGCCGGCAACGTTCCAGTTGCGCGTGGCAACCCTGCGCCTTGGCAGTTCCAGCGAGGCAGCCCTGGAAAACATTCATCGCAGCTACAGCGCCTTGTTCGTCTACGACGACCCGCGGGTTGAAGTTCTGATGGTGGATAACCGCGAGGTTGTAGCGTTCGATCCCGTGGCCCCGTTGTCTGCGGCAGGCCGTGAGTCCGAACGCACCAACCTGCTGATGATCGGGCACGTGCGGCCCATGGACGGGCCGCTTGACCTGTGGGACAACGGCTACCTGGCCACCGGCGAGTTCTGCGGGCAAATCACCCGCTGGAGTCATGGCGTCGACGCCCTGATCAGCCACGATACGCCGCGCCAACAGAGGCGATTTATCGAAGGTCTGAAACGGGCTGCCACCAAGGCCGGCCACGATATGTCCAGGCATCCCGAGCCGGGCTATGAGGGATTGTTCCGGCTGCTCGACGACCTGGGCGCTCAAGGCTACCAACGGTTTTACTCGCAACCGGGTTATCAACCCTGGCGTCCCGCAGAGGATTTTGAAATCTGCCGCCGCGCGACATTGATTGATATTCACGATTTGCTGGTCAGCAATCTGGAAGAACGATGGCCGCTGCTTACCGAATTTCTCGGATTCCAGGCGGACGAACTGGCGGCTCACCTCTGTGACAATGACTACAGCAGTCTCCCGGTTTGCGCCCACGTGCGCGGGTTGGATGCCTGCTTCGTGCAAGGTCGTACCTATGAAGAGGGGATTGGCGAATACCTGCAACGGGCGTTGGTGATGATGCGCCGTAAACAACTGCCGGAACGCTTGTGCGAACAGGCGATGGAAACCTTTGGCCGGCCAGTGACACTGGCAGAGCAGCGGACAAGGACTGCAACCGAATTGCAACGAAGCCTGGGTTTGAATGAAGCCCAGTTGGTGTGCCTCTTGTTTGCGCCTTTTGTCGACAACGGCGCAACACTCGAGCGATTCCTGCGCCAGTGCCACCCAGGCATGATGGTGGCATTGCCTGATCTGCATCGGGCCATGCAGGGGCAACAAGTTGCCGACCAGATCAAGCAATGGCTCACCGACGTCAGTGGTCTGCCGGTGAATCTCGTCTGCGACCTTTATCGCATGAAGTCGGTGGCGGTACTGGAGGGCAGGGTAGCCGAACCGGTGATCGGCGATGCCGTTGCTGATCCGGTCGACTATCACTCATCCGTGCCGGGTGAGTCGTCCGCCGGTGGTTGAAGGTGAGCCGTCATTGCCAGGCCCGCGGTCCTTGTCCATGAAAGGACCGCGTACTACCGACTTTGCCTATCAGGCGGTATATCGATACCTGACCCACCTCATCGGCGAAACAGCCAATGATGCGCGGGTTCGCCTGCCTTCATTGCGGCAACTGGCAGTGCGGCTGAATGTGTCGATCTCGACCATTCAGTACGCCTACGCGCTACTGGAAAAGGAAGGCCGGGTGTACTCAGAGGCCAAGTCAGGATATTTCGCGCAGCCGGTGCCTGCTGCGAATACGCTCTACAGCGGTAATGACTTGCTCGAAAGCGTTTACGTCAACGCCCGCCGTCCAGGCATGCTGGTACTGAGTACAGACGATCCGGCAATGCTGCAGCCCATAGACAGTCCGTTGCTGCTGCTGGAAAGAGAGTTGCTTCGTCAGTATCCGCGCCAGCCGCAGGCACACTCGCAACCCTGCGGCGAACTGGAGTTGCGCATGGCATTGGCTGCGCGCTACACCACTTCGCCGGTGCGGTGCTGGCACGCTGAAGATGTCTACATCGGGGCGGACCTTCGTGGTGTGCTGGAAATCATGATCGTCGTGCTGGGCCTCAAGGAGGCGACGGTCGTGGTCGAATCGCCGTGTGACTGGGGGATTCTGCGGTTGTTGGATGCGGCAGGCGTCCGGGTCATCGAGTGGCCGGTGATGACCGACGGCAGCCTGAATCATGACCTTCTCAAGACACTGCTGGAAACTGAACCGGTGTGCCTGGTGATGCTTTCGTCCGGCATGAATACGCCCAGTGGCAGCCAGGCGTCCGAGGGCAACCGTGAGGCCATTGCGCAGTTATTGAAGCAGCATGACTGTTGGGTGTTGGAGAACGACTGCTACGGTGAGCTCGAATTCGAACCCGGCGGCCCGCGATTTCGCGAGTGGCTGGCCCCGGAACGTCTGATCGTATTTTCTACTTTCGAAAAAATAATGGGGCCGGAAGCGCCCTTTGGTTATCTACTTTCGCGCCATTTGCGCGTGGAGCTGCAACGCCATTTCCTGCTGCGCGCTTTCCGCCTGTCCGCGATTCGCCAGAAAGCCATTGCCCGCTTGTACAGCAACGGACGCATCGACCAACACCTGCAATTGCTGCGGCGTCGACTCAAGGATGGCAAGGTGCAGATGATTCAGTTATTGCAAGAACGCTTGGCCGATGCCCTGCATTTCGTCGAGCCACAAGGAGGTGCAACGATCTGGGTGCGTCCATTACGGCAGGTCAACGTGCGCCGGGTATTCCAGCGCCTGCTCAAGCAACATGTGGTCATAGCGCCGGGAGAACTGTTCAGCCTCCAGGGGTTACATGCACAGCATCTGCGATTGAGTCATAGCGTGGTTGCTGAACAGGATCTGGCGAACGCCTTGGGTCTGCTGGCGGATGCGCTGCGAATGGAGTCGATCGAATGAACGCAACACCCTGTCTGGTGCAATGCTCGACTTTTATAACACTGAGCTCGATCCTGCACGGGATCGATAACGTCGCGCGACGGTCAAACTGCCAGTAAACTGCGTTCCAATTCCTGAACCACTCTATTCCAGAGGTTTTTGCATGACACTCAGTCAATATGCGGGCAAACCGGCACCGGCAGAATTGTTGGTCGATATCCCGCGACTGGTTACGGCGTATTACACCGGCCAGCCAGATGCCGCCATTTCGACCCAACGCGTGGCTTTTGGCACGTCCGGGCACCGAGGCAGCTCCTTCGACCTGAGTTTCAACGAATGGCACGTTCTGGCCATCAGCCAGGCAATCTGTCTGTATCGCGAGGCGCAAGGCATCGACGGCCCGCTGTTCGTCGGTATCGACACCCATGCGCTGTCCACTCCAGCAGGCGCCAGCGCCCTGGAAGTGCTGGCGGCCAACGGTGTGACGGTTATGATTGCCGAAGGCGACGAATACACCCCGACGCCGGCGATTTCCCACGCGATTCTTTGCTACAACCGTGGACGCACCTCGGGCCTGGCTGACGGCATCGTCATCACCCCGTCGCATAACCCGCCGCAAAGCGGGGGTTACAAATACAACCCCACCAACGGTGGCCCAGCCGATACCCACATCACCAAGTGGATCGAAGCCAAAGCCAACGAACTGCTGGGCAACAAGCTCGCCGGGGTCAAGCGCATCAGTTACGAGCAAGCGCTGAAGGCCAGCACCACCCATCGCCACGATTATGTGAACACCTACGTTGCCGACCTGATCAACGTCATTGATTTCGATGCGATCCGTGATGCCAAACTGCGCCTGGGTGTCGATCCGCTGGGCGGAGCAGGGGTGCGCTACTGGTCGGCGATTGCCGAGCATTACCGCCTGGACCTGGACGTGGTGAACAAACAGGTTGATCCGACGTTCCGCTTCATGACCGTCGACTGGGACGGCCAGATTCGCATGGACCCATCGTCCACGCATGCCATGCAAGGTCTGATCGGCCTCAAGGAACGCTTCGACGTGGCATTCGCCTGCGACCCGGATCACGACCGTCATGGCATTGTCACGCCGTCCGGTGGCTTGCTGGCGCCGAACAATTATTTGGCGGTGTCCATTGATTATCTGTTCCAGAACCGGCCGCAATGGCGCGCCGACGCTGCCGTAGGCAAAACGGTGGTCAGCAGCGGGCTGATCGATCGCGTGGCCAAGCGTCTGGGGCGTCGCCTGTACGAAGTGCCGGTCGGCTTCAAGTGGTTTGCCGATGGCTTGTTCGATGGTTCGCTGGGCTTCGGTGGTGAAGAAAGCGCCGGAGCATCGTTCCTGCGCAAGGACGGTGGCGTCTGGAGTACCGACAAGGACGGGCTGATCCCGGCATTGTTGGCCGCTGAAATGACCGCCCGCACCGGTCGCGACCCGAGCCAGGCCTATCGAGCCTTGACCGATGAACTGGGAGAACCGTTCTCCGTGCGGGTCGACGCCAAGGCCAACCCGGAGCAAAAAGCTTTGCTGAGCAAGCTGTCGCCGGCACAGGTGACCTCCACCGAGTTGGCGGGCGAGCCCATCCAGAGCATTCTCAGCCATGCGCCCGGTAACGACCAGGCGATTGGCGGCTTGAAGGTCATGACCGAGAACGGTTGGTTCGCTGCGCGTCCGTCGGGTACCGAAGACATCTACAAAATCTATGCGGAAAGCTTTGTCAGCGACGACCATCTCAAGCAGTTGGTGGCCGAAGCGCAGACGTTGGTGGATGGCGCTATTTCCACGAGGTAAGTGATGGGCGTTGGTGGCGAGGGAGCAAGCTCCCGCTGGGCGGCGAAGCGGCCCCCATGGCGCTGTTCCTGACAGTGCGCATTCGTTGTATTTACGACTGCTGCGCAGCCGAGCGGGAGCAAGCTCCCTCGCCACAAATTGAAAGACGACCTATAGAAAAGGGGTGACCGTTCTGGCCACCCCTTTTTTGTGCGTCGCAATTACCCAATCAAGCCAGATCCACCAGCACAATCTCGCTGTCCTCGACGGCTGTTACTTGCAGTACCTGCTCGTCGGCAACTGCAATGCCGTCGCGAGCCTGTGCACGCAAGCCATTGACTTCAATGACACCGGTGGCCGGAACCAGATACGCGCGACGACCGCTGTCCAGCCGATATTCCGCGGTTTCACCCGCTTTCAGGTTCGCCGCCACCAACCGGGCATCGGCGCGAATACGCAGGCTTTGATCATCGCCGTCCTTGCCGCTGGCCAACGTCACGAAACCTTCGCGCTGGCCTTTGGGAAACGGCTTGGCGCCCCAGGACGGTGCCAGTCCGGATTCATTCGGAATGATCCAGATCTGGAAAATCCTGGTCGGTGTCGCTTCCAGATTGTATTCACTGTGGGCAATACCGGTACCGGCGCTCATGACCTGAACGTCACCAGCCTCGGTGCGACCCTTGTTGCCCAGGTTGTCCTGGTGGGTGATCGCACCTTCACGCACGTAAGTGATGATCTCCATGTCCCGATGTGGATGCTGCGGGAAGCCGGTACCGGGGGCGATTACATCATCGTTCCACACCCGCAGGTTGCCCCAGTTCATGCGTTTTGGGTCATGGTACTCGGCGAACGAAAAGTGATGATGTGCATCCAGCCAGCCGTGGTGAGCGCCACCCAGCGAGTTGAAAGGTCTGAGTTCAAGCATGATCGTCTCCTGAAAGGTTCGTCATGGGCTTGATGCATGAGCCATGAAGCGAGACCGGTGGTTGATGACGGCCATCATCCAACAGGCAACAATCGATAAAAAGCGTAAAAAATGCCTCATAACAATCGAATGTATCGATATAAAAACCCTTCGAAATATTGTCATTCGGCCTTCACTTCATCGTATAAGCCAATGAGCTACAAGCATTTCACTAGAACTCATCGGCAAATGCAGACACCATAGCCGTCAACAGTCTCAGACCATGGAGTCCGTCCGCGTGGCGCAACACACCCCCGATCTTCCACCTGAACTTCGCCCTTTGGCCGAGATGCCGCTGCTCAAGCGTCTGGCCGCCCGGTTTTTTGGCCATGGCTTGACCCGCTTGCGTGCACAGCACCGTGCTTCGTGGTTGCACGGCCAGGCGGACGGTTTTCGCAGCGGGCATATTGCCGGGGTGGACTACGGCTACAAGGAAGGCAAACTGGAAGGGCTGGAAGAAGGCCGACAGGTATTGCTGATTCGTGACTCACGCAGCACTGAACACAGGCCGCCCAACATTGATGATCATTTGTTCGATGATTGGCGCCTGCCGTTGACCGCTGAACTGAAAAAACGCATGAAGGCGGACGTCGCTCGACTGCTGCCGCCACACGCGCAACCCAGCACCGCTCAGTGGAAGATGATTTTCAGCGATACACCGTCTACCTCGGTAATCGCCGGCGCGGGTGCGGGCAAGTCGACAACGCTGGTCCTGCGTATTGTGTTGCTGACGCAATATCTGGGCTACGAGCTGAGTTCGATGACAGTCGTGACCTTCACCCGCGAATCGCGCAAAGACTTCATCAACAAGCTGATCGAGCTGTTTGCCCTTTGGGGGCGGGCGCTCAGCTTCAAGGAAGCACGCGATCTGGTGCGTACTTTCCACTCGCGGATTCTGCCCATGGTACGCAGCCTGCCGGGTTTTGAGCGTTTGCAGGCCTTCGAGAACCTCAGCCACCGACCACAAGGTTCTGAGGAAGAGGTGGACAGCAATCCGTTCGACTTGCGCATCAACGATGCCCAGCGCCAGCAACTCAATGCCTGTTATCACACCTTGCATACCCGCGACGAACGCTTTCGCGAGTTGATCAAGCCGCTGTCGCGCCATGCCTTGCAGCTCAAGGAGCTGGAGCGCGATCACCCCGATGTGCAGAAACGCATGGCCGTGACCGAACTGGCCGCCAAGCGCGATGAAGAACTTTGCGACATGATCGAAGACCTGTGGTTTCGCGCCAAAGCCTGGCCGATCAAAGGTATCGAGCCCAATCGCCAGACGTTCGATATCAACGGTTCGAGATTTCATTGTCACGGCTACATTCCGTCGCTGGATGCCTGGGTGGTGCTGGGTTTCGATCCTCGGGAAAACCCTCAACTGACGCGTCCCAACGCAAAGTTGAGCGTGCGCGCGGAATGGGCTGTAAAGCGCACCCTGTTTCAAGCTTTCTGCCGTAAGCCTTTGATATGGCTGGATAGCTATGAATCGTCGAAACGTGTTCTGGCGTCGCTGGCAGGAGAGGCCAGTGCCGGGCCAGGCTTCGATTACAAGGTCAAGGGTGAACTCGCTTCTGCACCGTTGCTCGACTGTTTTGTCGCTGCTGCCGGGTTTATCGAGAACCTGGGCCTGGACGTACCGACCGCCGTGGGCCAGATGAGCTTCGGCAAGGATGACCCGGACCGGTTCTTCTTTGAGGCCTTGAGTCTGTATTGGCGTGCACTGGAAGATCATTTGCTCGACCAGAAACCTCCGATCATGACCTACAACCGGATGTTCGCGCTGTTCAGCGAGCACTCGCCGGAGAATCTCAAGTTGCTCAGCGATGAGTTGCTAAGGCCGCTGTCGCATTTGATGATCGATGAATTCCAGGATGTCTCACCGCAGATCGTGTCGTGGATTCGTGCCAGCCTGGCAGAAATCCGCAGTCGCGGTCCGGCCATGCATGTCGGGCGCGGCGCGCAACGCTCGTCTTTGCTTTGCGTGGGGGATGATTGGCAATCGATTTATGGTTGGCGAGGCAGTTCGCCAAGTTATTTCATGGAGTTCAACCAGTCGTTCTCGTCCCCGAGCACCACCAAAGTCATGCTCAGCGACAATTACCGCAGCCATCAACACATCATCGACGCTGCCGAACACATCGTGCGCGCCGCTCCGGCGATTGCTGGCAAGAAGGCCAAGGCCAGCGGTGAGCCAAAGCCGTTACTGCCAGTCAACGTGCTGGACCGCGACGACCAAGGCCTGGCTCAAAGGTTGATGGAACATTACAGGAAGGGCGATTCAATCTTGATGCTCTATCGAAAAAGCAGCGATAAGTCATTGATAGAAGAGCATATTCAGTCTGTAGTTAATCTTGATTCTAGCTTGCCGTATGACGCAAGGCGCTTGAAACAGCTGACTTATCACAGCGCCAAGGGTCTGCAGGCGGACGCGGTTTTCCTGCTTGGCGACTGTCAGCACTTGACCAGTTCTCCCTACAAGAATCAGGTGTACCGCATGGCCGGCCTGGGCAAGGCTGGTGATAACGAGCCGTACGACAATGCGCAGAAAGACGAAATCCTGCGCCTGGCCTACGTGGGCATTACCCGGGCAGTGAGTCATTGCTACTGGTATGTCGATACGGCGGACAATCAGGCTGCAAACATGCCCAAGGCGTCCGACCGGATCGGTAAGGGCAAGGCATTCTTTGCTGATCATCGCCAGGGCAAGACTGTGGCGTGAGTCTTTGGATTTCACTCAACAAAAAGCCCACCGGGAGTGTAATGCTGTTCTCTTAAGGACGAACACTGTACCTGTGGCGAGGGAGCTTGTCGGATCGCCGCACCGTCCCGCTGGGGCGCGAAGCGGCC
>NZ_RCOB01000171.1:8546-18783 GCF_004307665.1 Pseudomonas sp. Sample_16 | reverse complement strand
CAGTTCGCTGAACCTTGGGGCGGCGGTGCAGGTGTTGAGTTATGAAGTGCGCATGGCCTGGCTGGCCGCGCAAGGTCAGCCGACCAAGGTCGAGAAGGAAGAAGTGGCTTCCGTCAAAAGCGCCGAGCTGGCAACGATGGATGAGCTTGAGCGGTTCTATGAGCACCTGGAACAAACCCTGGTGAGCATCGAGTTTCTCGACCCGGAAAAGCCACGGCACTTGATGGCGCGCCTGCGCCGGTTGTACGGTCGCAGCTCGGTTAGCCGGGCGGAAATGAATATTTTGCGTGGCATCCTCACGGAAACCCAGAAAGCGGCCCGTGGTGAGCTTCTTAAGCGGAAGGATTAATGATGTTCGAGCGTTTGCGTGAAGATATCCAGAGTGTTTTCCATCGTGACCCGGCGGCGCGTAACGCTTTTGAAGTCCTGACGTGCTACCCCGGCATGCATGCGATCTGGATTCACCGTTTGTCGGCAATGCTGTGGCGTGCGGACCTGAAATGGCTGGCGCGGCTGGTGTCGAACTTCGGTCGCTGGTTGACCGGGATCGAGATTCATCCGGGTGCCAAGGTCGGGCGTCGCTTTTTCATTGACCACGGCATGGGCATCGTCATTGGCGAAACCGCTGAGATTGGCGATGACGTGACCATTTATCAGGGTGTGACCCTCGGTGGTACCAGCTGGAACAAAGGCAAGCGCCACCCGACGCTGGGTGATGGTGTCGTTGTCGGCGCCGGCGCCAAGGTGCTTGGCCCGTTCACTGTCGGTGCCGGTGCCAAGGTCGGCTCCAACGCCGTGGTGACCAAAGAGGTTCCACCGGGCGCTACGGTGGTGGGTATTCCAGGGCGAATCATCGTCAAACCCGACGAAGAACAGGACGCCAAGCGCAAGGCCATGGCCGAGAAAATCGGCTTCGATGCCTACGGCGTGACCGAAGACATGCCGGACCCGGTGGCTCGCGCCATCAATCAGTTGCTCGATCACCTGCAGGCAGTCGACGGTCGTCTGGAGGGCATGTGCGGGGCGTTGAAGGATCTGGGCAGCAATTACTGTGCGAAAGATCTGCCTGAACTGCGCGAAGAAGACTTCGCCTGTGTGAAGGACAAGGATCAGAGTCAGGCCAGCTGAACCGAGTCAATTTCATCGCGGGCAAACCCGCTCCCACAAGGTCTCCGGTGAGGCGCCGATTGTGTGAGCGCCCACAATCCCTGTGGGAGCGGGCTTGCCCGCGATGAACGATAACGCGCAATTGCTGGCTGTAACCGGTCAGCCTTTGCTATGATGCGGCCGCTCTTTTGCGGGTAAACCTGACTAAAGTACTAGGTCTTATAGTTGACTTAAATACTCGGGAATTGCATACTCGCCCCATTCCGAACTCCGTGGTAAACGTCCATGCGACTGACTACAAAAGGCCGATACGCCGTGACCGCCATGCTCGATCTGGCGTTGCACGCGCAGCACGGGCCCGTGTCCCTGGCCGATATCTCCGAGCGCCAAGGCATCTCCCTGTCCTACCTCGAACAGCTGTTTGCCAAGTTGCGCCGCAGCAATCTGGTGTCCAGTGTCCGCGGTCCGGGCGGTGGCTACCAATTGTCCCGCGACATGCAGGGCATCCAGGTTGCCCAGGTGATCGATGCGGTGAACGAATCGGTCGATGCAACCAAATGCCAGGGCCAGGGTGATTGCCATTCCGGTGACACTTGCCTGACTCACCACTTGTGGTGCGACCTGAGCCTGCAGATCCACGAATTTCTGAGCGGTATCAGCTTGGCTGACCTTGTGACTCGCCGTGAGGTGCAAGAAGTAGCCCAGCGTCAGGATCAACGCCGTTGCAACAGCAAGGCGCCACGCCTGGACAAGATTGAAGCGTCCGCCGTCGAATGACAGCCACAGAGCTAACGGCACGCCAGCCAGCCTGATTTAGGAGATAGTCCATGAAATTGCCGATTTACCTTGATTACTCTGCGACTACCCCGGTTGATCCGCGTGTCGCGCAAAAGATGAGTGAATGCCTGCTGGTCGACGGAAACTTCGGTAACCCGGCGTCCCGTTCCCACGTGTTCGGCTGGAAAGCTGAAGAGTCCGTCGAAAACGCCCGTCGTCAGGTGGCCGACCTGGTCAACGCCGACCCGCGTGAAATCGTCTGGACCTCTGGCGCCACCGAATCCGACAACCTGGCAATCAAGGGTGCGGCACATTTCTACGCCACCAAAGGCAAGCACCTGATCACCACCAAGATTGAGCACAAGGCTGTCCTCGACACCATGCGCCAACTGGAGCGTGAAGGCTTCGAAGTCACCTACATCGAGCCTCGCACCGATGGCCTGGTCACGCCTGAGATGATCGAAGCCGAACTGCGTGACGACACCATCCTGGTGTCGGTCATGCACGTGAACAACGAAATCGGCACCATCAACGACATCGCAGCGATCGGCGAACTGCTCCGTTCCAAGGGCATCCTGTTCCACGTCGACGCCGCTCAGTCCACCGGCAAGGTCGAAATCGACCTGCAGAAACTGAAAGTCGACATGATGTCGTTCTCCGCCCACAAGACCTACGGTCCTAAAGGCATCGGCGCCCTGTACGTAAGCCGCAAGCCGCGTGTTCGCATCGAAGCGACCATGCACGGCGGCGGTCACGAGCGCGGCATGCGTTCGGGTACCCTGGCGACCCACCAGATCGTCGGCATGGGTGAAGCTTTCCGTGTGGCCAAGGAAGACATGGCTGCCGAGAACGTGCGCATCAAAGCCTTGAGCGACCGTTTCTACAAGCAGGTCGAGCATTTGGAAGAGCTGTACGTCAACGGCAGCCTGACTGCCCGCGTTCCGCACAACCTGAACCTGAGCTTCAACTACGTTGAAGGCGAGTCGCTGATCATGGCGCTCAAGGATCTGGCGGTTTCGTCCGGTTCGGCCTGCACCTCGGCATCGCTGGAGCCTTCGTACGTACTGCGCGCCCTGGGCCGCAACGACGAACTGGCACACAGCTCGATCCGCTTCACCTTCGGCCGCTTCACCACCGAAGAAGAAATCGATTACGCCGCGCAGAAAGTTTGCGAGGCCGTTACCAAGCTGCGCGCTCTGTCGCCGCTGTGGGACATGTACAAAGACGGTGTCGACATTTCGAAAATCGAGTGGGCGGCACACTGATTTCAAGTCGCCGCGAACCGGCCCCGCGAACTTCGGTTACGGGGCTCAAAGAGCGACTCTCTGATGAGTGAGGATTAAGAATCATGGCTTACAGCGAAAAGGTCATCGACCACTACGAAAACCCGCGCAACGTCGGCAAGATGGACGCGCAGGATCCTGATGTCGGCACCGGCATGGTCGGCGCGCCGGCTTGCGGCGACGTCATGCGCCTGCAGATCAAGGTCAACGACGCCGGCATCATCGAAGATGCCAAGTTCAAGACCTATGGCTGCGGTTCGGCTATCGCTTCCAGCTCCCTCGCCACCGAGTGGATGAAAGGCAAGACCCTGGACGAAGCAGAAACCATCAAGAACACTCAGCTGGCTGAAGAACTGGCCCTGCCGCCAGTGAAAATTCACTGCTCCGTACTCGCTGAAGACGCTATCAAAGCGGCCGTTCGCGACTACAAGCAGAAGAAAGGCTTGATCTGATTTTCGAGTTTTGGCGACGAGTAAGGAGTCACCGATGGCTATCAGCATGACAGAAGCGGCTGCTCGACACGTGCGGCGCTCCCTCGACGGGCGCGGCAAAGGTGAAGGGATTCGTCTGGGTGTTCGCACCACAGGCTGTTCCGGCCTTGCCTACGTGCTGGAGTTTGTCGACGAGGTGGTTGCAGAGGACCAGGTGTTCGAAAGTCACGGCGAAAAAGTGATCATCGACCCGAAAAGCCTGGCCTATCTGGACGGCACCGAGCTCGATTTCGTCAAGGAAGGGTTGAACGAAGGCTTCAAGTTCAACAACCCCAACGTACGCGGTGAATGTGGCTGCGGCGAAAGCTTCAACATCTGAGGCTTGTCGTGGGTACTCCTTGTCACTTCGCTTTATTTGAGCTGCAACCGAGTTTCGATCTGGACCTCGATCAGCTGGCTACGCGCTACCGTGAGTTGGCGCGCAGCGTTCATCCGGACCGTTTCGCTGATGCTTCCGAGCGTGAGCAGCGGCTGGCGCTAGAGCAATCCGCGAGCCTCAACGAGGCCTACCAGACGCTCAAGAATCCGCCCAAGCGCGCGCGTTACCTGCTCGCGTTGAATGGTGGCGAGCTGCCGCTGGAGGTCACGGTGCATGATCCGGAGTTTCTTCTGCAACAGATGGAGTTGCGTGAAGAGCTCGAAGACCTGCAGGACAGCGCCGACCTCAATGGGGTTGCCGTCTTCAAGCGTCGCCTGAAAGCTGCCCAGGATGAACTGAACCAACGCTTCTCGGCTTGCTGGAACGATGCCGCGCAACGTGAACAGGCCGAACGCCTGATGCGGCGCATGCAGTTCCTCGACAAGCTCACCTACGAAGTGCGCCAGCTGGAAGAGCGCCTCGACGATTAACCCAGTGCCGCTCCGGTCGCACGCCTGATATACAGATAAGTCCTGATAACGATGGCCCTACTGCAGATCGCCGAACCCGGCCAAAGTCCTCAACCGCACCAGCGTCGTCTGGCTGTGGGGATCGACTTGGGCACTACCAATTCGCTGGTCGCTGCATTGCGCAGTGGTCTTTCCGAGCCGCTTGCCGACGCAGAGGGGCGGGTCATCCTGCCGTCTGCCGTGCGCTATCACGCTGATCGCGTCGAAGTGGGTGAGTCCGCCAAACTGGCGGCCGCTACCGATCCCCTGAACACTGTGCTGTCGGTCAAGCGCTTGATGGGTCGTGGTCTGTCCGACGTCAAGCAATTGGGCGACCAGCTGCCGTACCGCTTTGTCGGCGGCGAGTCGCACATGCCGTTCATCGACACGATCCAGGGCCCGAAAAGCCCGGTCGAAGTCTCCGCCGATATCCTCAAGGTCCTGCGTCAGCGCGCTGAAGCGACCCTCGGTGGCGAACTGGTCGGTGCGGTGATCACCGTTCCGGCCTATTTCGACGATGCGCAGCGTCAAGCGACCAAGGATGCGGCCAAGCTGGCCGGTCTGAATGTGCTGCGTTTGCTCAACGAGCCAACCGCAGCTGCTGTGGCTTACGGCCTGGACCAGCATGCCGAAGGCCTGGTCGCCATTTACGACCTGGGCGGCGGTACTTTCGATATTTCGATTCTGCGCCTGACCGGCGGTGTTTTCGAAGTGCTGGCCACTGGCGGCGACAGTGCCCTGGGCGGCGATGACTTCGACCATGCCATCGCTGGCTGGATCATCGAGAGCGCCGGCTTGTCCGCCGATCTCGATCCGGGCGCGCAACGCAATTTGCTGCAAACCGCCTGTGCCGCAAAAGAAGCGTTGACCGGTGCTGTGGCTGTCGAAGTCACGTATGGCGACTGGAAAGCCGAGCTGACCCGCGAAGCGTTCAATGCGCTGATCGAGCCGATGGTTGCGCGCAGTCTGAAAGCCTGCCGCCGCGCTGTTCGCGACTCCGGTATCGAACTGGAAGATGTGCATGCCGTGGTCATGGTCGGTGGTTCGACTCGCGTTCCCCGCGTACGCGAAGCGGTCGCCGAAGCCTTTGGCCGCCAACCCCTGACTGAAATCGACCCGGATCAAGTGGTCGCCATTGGTGCTGCGATCCAGGCCGATACCCTGGCCGGCAACAAGCGTGACGGCGGCGAATTGCTGCTGTTGGACGTGATTCCGTTGTCCCTGGGGCTGGAAACCATGGGCGGCCTGATGGAGAAGGTGATTCCACGCAATACCACCATCCCCGTCGCTCGTGCACAGGACTTCACCACTTATAAAGACGGCCAGTCGGCCATGGCGATCCACGTGTTGCAGGGCGAGCGCGAGCTGATCAGCGATTGCCGCTCCCTGGCACGCTTCGAACTGCGCGGTATTCCAGCGATGGTTGCCGGCGCAGCGAAGATTCGCGTGACTTTCCAGGTCGATGCCGACGGTCTGCTCAGTGTCTCGGCTCGCGAGCTGGGTTCGGGCGTTGAGGCGAGCATTCAGGTCAAGCCGTCCTACGGTCTGACAGACGGTGAAATCGCCAAAATGCTCAAGGACTCGTTCCAGCACGCCAATGACGACAAGGTTGCCCGCGTGCTGCGTGAGCAGCAGGTCGATGCCCAGCGCCTGATCGAAGCGGTGCAGGCTGCTCTGGAGGCTGACGGCGAGCGCTTGCTCGACGCCGAAGAGCGCATGGTCATCGATGCGCAGGTGCAGGAACTGACTGAACTGATGAAAGGTACCGATGGTTATGCCATCGAGCAGCAGACCAAGCGTCTGTCGCAAGTGACCGATGCCTTTGCTGCCCGCCGCCTGGACTCGACGGTGAAAGCCGCGCTGGCGGGGCGCAACCTGAATGAGATTGAGGAATAACGATGCCGCAGGTCATTTTTCTGCCACACGAGAAGTTCTGCCCTGAAGGCATGGTAGTCGAGGCCGAACCCGGCATCTCGATTCTCGAACTGGCCCACGAGCACCACATCGAGATGGAAAGCGCTTGCGGTGGCGTTTGCGCCTGCACCACCTGCCACTGCATCATCCGCGAGGGGTTCGACTCGCTGGAAGAGGCCGATGAGCTGGAAGAAGACTACCTCGACAAGGCCTGGGGTCTTGAGCGTGAGTCCCGCCTGGGGTGCCAGGCCAAGGTCGGTACCGAAGACCTGACCGTCGAAATTCCGAAATACTCGCTCAACCACGCAGCCGAAGCGCCGCATTGATTCAAGGAATTGTCATGAGTCTCAAGTGGACTGATGTGCTGGAAATCGCCATCCAGCTGGCTGAAAGCAAGCCCGATGTGGACCCTATGTCGGTCAACTTCGTCGATCTGCGCAAATGGGTGATGGAATTGCCCGAGTTCGACGACAAGCCTGAGCATTGTGGCGAGAAGATCCTGGAGGCCATTCAGGCCCACTGGATCGAAGAACGCGACTGAGCCACGCTGCAGGTTAGGCAATACCCAAGAACCCGCGTATAATTCGCGGGTTTAATTTTTCGCAAATTACCGTTTCTGGAGTTACACCATGGCTGTTCAACGTACTTTCTCCATCATCAAGCCTGACGCCGTTGCTAAAAACGTGATCGGCAAGATCACCACTCGCTTCGAAGACGCTGGCCTGCGCGTTGTAGCTTCGAAACTGAAGCAACTGTCCAAAGCCGAAGCCGAAGGCTTCTACGCTGAGCACAGCGCTCGTGGTTTCTTCGGTGACCTGGTTGCCTTCATGACTTCCGGTCCGGTTGTCGTTCAGGTTCTGGAAGGCGAAAACGCTATCGCTCGCAACCGTGAGCTGATGGGCGCTACCAACCCTAAAGAAGCAGCTCCTGGCACCATCCGTGCTGACTTCGCTGAATCGATCGACGCCAACGCTGTTCACGGTTCGGACTCCGAAGCCGCTGCTGCTCGCGAAATCGCATACTTCTTCGCAGCTACTGAAGTAACCACTCGCTAAGCATTGGCTTAAAGAGTGAAGGTGAATCCATGACTACATCGACTGTAAAAACCAACCTGCTGGGGCTGACTCAACAGGAAATGGAAAAATTCTTCGACTCGATCGGGGAGAAGCGTTTCCGTGCCGGTCAGGTAATGAAATGGATTCACCACTTTGGCGTCGATGATTTCGACGCCATGACGAACGTCAGCAAGGCCTTGCGCGAAAAGCTCAAGGCTGTTGCTGAGGTCCGTGGTCCGGAAGTGGTCAGCGAGGACATCTCCAGCGACGGCACCCGTAAGTGGGTGGTGCGCGTGGCGTCCGGCAGCTGCGTCGAGACCGTGTACATTCCCCAGGGCAAACGCGGCACCTTGTGCGTTTCGTCCCAGGCAGGCTGTGCCCTGGATTGCAGTTTCTGCTCCACCGGCAAGCAAGGCTTCAATAGCAACCTCACCGCCGCCGAAGTCATCGGCCAGGTGTGGATTGCCAACAAATCCTTTGGCAGCGTCCCGGCGACCGTCGACCGTGCCATCACCAACGTGGTGATGATGGGCATGGGTGAGCCGCTGCTGAACTTCGACAACGTCATCGCTGCCATGCACCTGATGATGGATGACCTGGGCTACGGCATTTCCAAGCGCCGCGTGACCCTGTCGACCTCCGGCGTGGTGCCGATGATCGATGAGCTGTCCAAGCACATCGACGTCTCCCTGGCGTTGTCCCTGCACGCACCGAATGACGCATTGCGTAACCAATTGGTGCCGATCAACAAGAAATATCCGCTTAAGATGCTCCTCGAGTCGTGCCAGCGCTACATGTCGTCCCTGGGCGAAAAGCGCGTGCTGACCATCGAGTACACCTTGCTCAAGGACGTCAACGACAAGGTCGAGCACGCGGTCGAGATGATCGAGTTGCTGAAGAACATTCCGTGCAAGATCAACCTGATCCCGTTCAACCCGTTCCCGCATTCCGGGTACGAGCGGCCGAGCAACAACGCTATCCGCCGGTTCCAGGATCAGCTTCATCATGCCGGCTTCAATGTCACCGTCCGCACCACCCGTGGTGAAGACATCGACGCCGCCTGTGGTCAGTTGGTAGGGCAGGTGCTGGATCGCACCCGTCGCAGCGAACGTTATATCGCCGTGCGTGAACTCAGCGCCGACAACGATATGGCGCAGAACGCCGCGAAATAACCAAGAGAGGATCTCTATGTCCCTGCGCTTTGCGCTGCTTTTGCTGTTGGCCAGCCTGTGTGCTGGCTGCGTGCTTTCGGGCGATTACAACCCGATGAAGACCAGCAAAGGCCGTGATGAAGCGCGGGCCGCCTATGTGCAACTGGGCATTGGTTACCTGCAGCAAGGCATGACCGAGCGCGCCAAGGTCCCGTTGAAAAAAGCGCTGGAACTCGACAGCGCCGACCCTGATGCCAATGCTGCGCTGGGGCTGGTGTTTCAGGCCGAAATGGAGCCCGAGCTGGCCGACGAGCATTTTCGCAAAGCGCTGTCTTCTCGTCCCGCCGACGCGCGAATCCTCAATAATTACGGCAGCTTTCTGTTCGAGCAAAAACGCTATAAAGAAGCCTACGAGCGCTTCGAGCAGGCCGCCGCCGATACCCTGTATCCTGAGCGTTCGCGAGTGTTCGAGAACCTGGGCATGACGGCTTCAATGCTCGGCCAGCGTGAGTTGGCCCAGCAGCAACTGGAAAAAGCCTTGCGTTTGAACCGCCAACAACCACGCGCATTGCTGGAAATGGCTGAGTTGTCTTACGAAGACAGGCATTATGTGCCCGCGCGTGACTATTACGACCGTTTTAGCCAGCTCACAGAGCAAAATGCACGTAGTCTATTGCTCGGCGTTCGGCTGGCAAAAGTGTTTGAAGATCGCGACAAGGCAGCCAGTTATGGCCTGCAATTAAAACGACTCTATCCCGGTACACCGGAATATCAGCAATACCTGTCGGAGCAATGATGAAAGCGGCGCATCCCGAAGTTGTAGCAGCGAATCGCGTTAACCCCGGTGAGACCTTGCGCCAGGCCCGCGAAAGCAATGGCTGGTCGCTGGCCGAAGTGGCTCTCAAGCTCAACCTCACCGTCAATTCCCTGAGCAATCTGGAAGCCGGTGAGTTCGACAAGCTGCCTGGGCACACCTTCGCCCGTGGCTATATTCGCGCCTATGCCAAATTGCTCGGCATGGACCAGGCCGTTCTGGTTCAGCAATTCGACCAATCCACCGGTACCGACTCCCAAGGCAGCAGCGTACATAGCCTGGGTCGAATCGAAGAGCCGGTGCGGGTTTCCCATACCATTTTACGCATCGTCAGCCTGTTGTTGCTGGTGGCGGTGATTGGCGGTGGTTTTGTCTGGTGGCAGGATCAAACCTCGCTGCGCACCAAGGACCTGATCGGCCTCACTCCGGAACACGTTGAAGTCGAAGGCGCCGATGGCACCACCCAGATTCATCCGCTGGATGAGCCGGAAGACCAGGCTGTGGCGCAAGGGCAGGCCGAAGGCGAGACTGCTCTGGCATTGCCGCAGGCCGAAACCTCGGCTGAGGTGCCAGCTGAAACCCCGGCAACCGCACCCGCTGCTCCGACTGCTACAACGCCTGCCGCGCCTGCGCATAATGCCGCCCCGGTTGTCGCCACACCGGCCACACCGGCCACACCGGCCACGCCAGCCCCTGCAGTCCCTGTCGTTCCAGCGCCGGTCTTGACTGCCCCGGTCGTGCCGAGCACGCCAGCACCCGCCCCGGTGGCTGCGGCTCC
>NZ_RCOB01000171.1:0-8446 GCF_004307665.1 Pseudomonas sp. Sample_16 | reverse complement strand
TGACTGCCCCGGTCGTGCCGAGCACGCCAGCACCCGCCCCGGTGGCTGCGGCTCCTGTTGCCGGTCAAGGCCAGGTGCAAATTCAGTTCACGGCTGATTGCTGGACGCAAGTGACCGACGGTGGCGGTAAAGTGCTGTTCAGTGGTCTCAAGCGTAAAGGCGACAATGTTTCCGTCAGCGGCAAACCGCCGTTCGCTGTACGTCTGGGTTATGCCCGTGGCGCGCAGGTCAATTACAACGGTCAGGCGGTTGATGTTGCTCCGTTCACCAGTGGCGAGACTGCTCGCCTGAAGTTGGGTCAATAAGTCATGCACGGCGAATCTCCAATCAAACGTCGCGAATCGCGCAAGATCTGGGTCGGTAACGTTCCTGTTGGCGGCGATGCGCCCATCGCTGTGCAGAGCATGACCAACAGCGATACCAACGATGTCGCGGCCACCGTTGCCCAGATCAATCGTCTGGAAGCGGCCGGTGTCGACATCGTGCGGGTTTCCGTCCCGGACATGGACGCTGCCGAAGCGTTCGGCAAGATCAAGCAACTGGTCAAAGTGCCGTTGGTTGCCGACATCCACTTCGATTACCGGATTGCATTGCGCGTAGCCGAACTCGGTGTCGACTGCCTGCGAATCAACCCGGGCAACATCGGTCGTGAAGACCGCGTGCGCGCGGTGGTCGATGCCGCCCGTGATCGCGGGATTCCGATCCGCATCGGCGTCAATGCCGGTTCCCTGGAAAAAGACCTGCAAAAGAAATACGGCGAACCGACCCCGGCTGCACTGATCGAATCGGCCTTGCGCCACGTCGAGCACCTTGAACGCCTGAACTTCCAGGACTTCAAGGTCAGCGTGAAAGCCTCCGACGTGTTCATGGCTGTCGAAGCCTACCGCTTGCTGGCCAAGGAAATCGTTCAGCCGCTGCACCTGGGCATCACCGAAGCCGGTGGTTTGCGCTCCGGCACAGTGAAATCTGCCGTGGGCCTCGGTATGCTGCTCGCCGAAGGGATTGGCGATACTATCCGCATCTCGTTGGCGGCCGACCCGGTCGAGGAAGTGAAGGTCGGCTACGACATTCTCAAATCCCTGCACCTGCGTTCCCGTGGCATCAACTTCATCGCCTGCCCGAGCTGCTCGCGGCAGAACTTTGATGTGGTCAAGACCATGAACGAGCTGGAAGGGCGTCTCGAAGACTTGCTGGTGCCGCTGGATGTCGCGGTCATCGGATGCGTGGTCAACGGTCCGGGTGAAGCCAAGGAAGCCCATATCGGCTTGACTGGCGGCACGCCAAACCTGATCTACATCGACGGCAAGCCGTCGCAGAAACTGACGAATGACAATCTGGTGGATGAGCTTGAACGCTTGATCCGCCAGAAAGCGGCCGAAAAGGTCGAAGCTGACGCTGCCGTTATTGCGCGCGGCTGACGAACGAATTTAAGGATTTATAGTGAGCAAGTCTCTGCAAGCCATTCGTGGCATGAACGACATCCTGCCCGAACAGACACCCCTGTGGCGTCATTTCGAAGGCACCGTTTCGCGTTTGCTGGATAACTACGGTTACAAGCAGATCCGCATGCCGATCGTCGAGTTCACCGAGCTGTTCAAGCGCTCCATCGGTGAAGTGACCGACATCGTCGAAAAAGAGATGTACACCTTCGACGACCGTAACGGCGATTCCCTGACGCTGCGTCCTGAAGGCACGGCAGCGTGCGTGCGTGCAGTGCTCGAGCACGGCATCACTGGCGGTGGCCAGGTACAGAAGCTCTGGTACATCGGCCCGATGTTCCGCCACGAGCGTCCGCAGAAAGGCCGTTATCGCCAGTTCCACCAGATTGGTGTCGAAGTGTTCAACCTCGACGGTCCGGACATCGATGCCGAGCTGATCGTGCTGACCTGGCGCCTGTGGGGTGAGCTGGGCATCCGTGATGCGGTCAAGCTCGAGCTCAACAGCCTGGGCACCAGCGAGTCCCGTGGTCGTTATCGCGAAGCACTGGTCGAGTTCCTGTCCGGGCATCTGGACAAGCTGGACGAAGACAGCCAGCGCCGCCTGAAGACCAATCCGCTGCGGGTCCTGGACACCAAGAACGCCGACACACAGGCGATTCTGGTCGATGCGCCGAAGATGGCCGACTACCTCGACGATGAGTCCCGCGTGCACTTCGAGGGCCTCAAGGCTCGCCTGGACGCCGCCGGCATTCCTTATGTGATCAACCCGAAGCTGGTTCGCGGGCTGGACTACTACAGCAAGACCGTTTTCGAATGGGTCACCGACAAACTCGGCGCCCAGGGCACCGTGTGTGCCGGTGGTCGTTACGACGGCCTGGTCGAGCAGATGGGCGGCAAGCCTACTGCCGGCGTCGGTTTCGCCATGGGCATCGAGCGTCTGGTGCTGTTGCTGGAAACCCTTGAGCAGATCCCGGCTGAGATCGCCCGTCAGGTCGACGTCTACCTCTGCGCCTTCGGCGAAGAAGCCGAACTGGCCGGCCTGGCCCTGGCAGAACGTGTGCGCGATCAATTACCCAACCTGCGTCTGCAAGTGAATGCTGGCGCCGGCAGTTTCAAAAGCCAGTTCAAGAAAGCCGACAAGAGCGGTGCGCTGTATGCATTGATCCTCGGCGACGACGAGATGGCCCAGCAAGTGGTAGGTTTCAAACCCCTGCGTGGCCAGGGCGAACAACAAAGCATTGCCTGGGATGCGCTTGCGGATCACCTGGCCACCTGCGTCGTGCAGGGTTGAAGCTGTCTTAAACAGCCGAATTAGCGATTAAGGAGTATTGGGGTGTCGAGTACCGAAGACGAAAATTTGGCGGATTTGAAGGATTGGTGGTCACGCAACGGCAAGCCCCTGGTCACTGGTGGCCTGTTGGCGCTGGTCATCGTGTTCGGCTGGCAGGCGTTCCAGAAGTATCAGAGCAACCAGTCGCAAGGCGCCTCGATGCTCTATCAGCAATTGCTGGAAACCACGCTGACGCCTGACGGCAAGCCTGATGCGGCGCGTGTTTCCGATCTGGCCGGCAAGCTCAACAGCGAATTCGCCGGCAGCGCCTACGCGCAGTACGGCAGCCTGTTCGTGGCGAAAGTCGCGGTCGACAGCGGCAAGCTCGATGACGCAGCCAGCGAACTGAAAGCCATTGTTGCCAAGCCTGCCAACCCGGCGCTGGGCGAAATCGCCCGTCAACGCCTGGCCCAGGTGCTGGCCGCGCAGAACAAGGTCGATGAAGCCCTGAAACTGCTCGAAGGCGATGCCGACAAGGCGTTCCTGGCCACTCGTGAAGAACTCAAGGGTGACCTGCTGGTGCAGTTGGGTCGTACCGATGAAGCACACGCGGCGTATCAAAAAGCCAAGGCGGCACTGTCGGATGAAGCGGCGGTCGGTGGCCTACAAATCAAGCTGGACGACCTGGCCAAAGGGGATGCGTGACGTGATCCGTTGGAAACATGCAGCATTGCTGGCCCTGGCCATTCTGGCCGCGGGTTGCAGCAGCAACAGCAAGAAAGAATTGCCACCGGCCGAGTTGACTGACTTCAAAGAAGAAGTGGTCCTGCAGAAACAGTGGAGTCGTTCGATCGGTGACGGTCAGGGCGAAACCTACAACATGCTGGTACCAGCAGTCGAAGGCGATACCATCTATGCCGCCGACGTGACCGGTGTGGTGATGGCACTGGATCGCAGCAACGGCGACGTCAAGTGGAAGAAAGATCTCGAACTGCCTGTTTCCGGCGCCGTTGGTGTAGGTTACGGTCTGCTGACGATTGGTACGACCAAGGGTGAAATCGTTGCCCTCGACGCCATCAACGGCGAAGAGAAATGGCGCGCTCGCGTGTCCAGCGAAGTTCTTGCACCACCTGCCAACAACGGCGACGTTGTGGTGGTTCAGACCCAGGATGATCGTCTGATCGGTCTGGATGCCGCGACCGGCAACCAGCGCTGGTTGTATGACAGCACACCTGCGGTGCTGACCCTGCGTGGCACCAGTGCGCCGATCGTAACCAACCGCCTCGCGGTGGCTGGCCTGTCGACCGGTAAAGTGGTTGCTCTGGATATTTCCAACGGCGTGCCGGTGTGGGAACAGCGTGTAGCGGTCCCGCAAGGTCGTTCGGAACTGGAGCGTGTTGTCGACATCGACGGCGGCTTGCTGCTGTCCGGCGGTACTTTGTATGTCGCCAGCTACCAGGGTCGCGTTGCGGCACTGGACCTGGAAAGCGGTCGTCAGCTCTGGCAGCGTGATGCTTCCAGCTATGCCGGTGTCGCCCAGGGTTTCGGTACCGTGTATGTGAGCCTGTCTTCGGGCACCGTTGAAGGCGTCGACGAGCGTTCCACCACCGCATTGTGGAGCAACGACTCGCTGGCCCGCCGTCAACTGTCGGCTCCGGAAGTGTTCTCCAGCTACGTTGCAGTCGGTGACCTGGAAGGTTACCTGCACTTGCTGAGTCAGGTGGACGGTCGTTTCGTCGGCCGCGAGCGCATCGACAGCGACGGCCTTCGCGCTCGTCCGCTGGTGGTGGGTGACACGATTTATGTATATGGCAACAGCGGCAAACTGGAAGCCCTGACCATTAAGTAAAGGTTTGACTATGCTTGGGGTTAATCCCCAAGCGGCCCCGTTTTGCGGGGCTCGCAGCGCTTACAGGCGCTGCCCCGAGCACCAGCCGCTGCCTCGCAGCGGCTTTTGTATTTTCTGAAATAACGAAGTGGAGAGCCGCATGGTTCCCGTAATCGCCCTGGTGGGCCGACCGAACGTCGGCAAGTCCACCTTGTTCAACCGCCTGACCAGGACTCGCGACGCCATCGTCGGCGACTTGTCCGGTCTGACCCGTGATCGCCAATACGGTGAGGCCAAGTGGCAAGGGCGTTCCTACATTCTGGTCGACACCGGTGGTATCTCCGGTGACGAGCACGGTATGGACGAAAAAATGGCCGAGCAGTCGCTGCTGGCCATTGAAGAAGCGGATGTTGTTCTGTTCCTGGTAGATGCCAAGGCCGGTTTCACCGCCGCCGACCAGATGATCGCCGAGCATTTGCGCAAACGTAACAAGCGTTCCTACGTGGTTGCCAACAAGGTCGACAACATCGACCCTGAAATGGCCCGCGCCGAATTCGCCCCGTTGGGCATGGGCCACGCGATCCCGATCGCCGGCGCCCACGGCCGTGGCATCACGCAATTGCTGGAAGCCGCCCTGAGCGAATTCCCGCGCGATGATGACGAGCCGGCTGAAGGCGAAGAGGAAGAAGTCGTTGCCGAAGGCGAGGAAGCCAAGCGCATTCCTGGTCCGAGCGAAAAAGACGGGATCAAGATCGCCATCATCGGTCGTCCGAACGTCGGCAAGTCGACCCTGGTCAACCGCATGCTCGGTGAAGACCGGGTCATCGTCTACGACCAGCCCGGCACCACCCGTGACAGCATCTACATCCCGTTCGAGCGTAACGACGAGAAGTACACACTGATCGACACCGCGGGTGTGCGCAAGCGCGGCAAGATCCACGAAGAAGTCGAAAAGTTCTCCGTGGTCAAAACCCTGCAAGCGATCAAAGACGCCAACGTGGTGATCTTCGTGATGGACGCCCGCGAAGGCGTGGTCGATCACGACCTCAATCTGCTGGGCTTCGCCATTGAGTCGGGTCGTGCACTGGTTATCGCGATCAACAAGTGGGACGGCATGACGCCGAGCGAGCGCGACTTCGTGAAGGTCGAGCTGCAGCGTCGACTGTTCTTCGTTGACTACGCCGACATCCACTTCATTTCGGCACTGCACGGCACGGGCGTGGGCAACCTCTACGCATCCGTACAGAATTCGTTCAAGTCCGCAGTCACCCGCTGGCCAACCAACCGCCTGACCCAGATTCTGGAAGATGCAGTTGGCGAGCACGCGCCGCCGATGGTCAACAACCGCCGGATCAAGCTGCGCTATGCGCACTTGGGTGGTGCCAACCCGCCGATCATCGTGATCCACGGTAACCAGATCGAGAAAGTACCGAAGTCGTATGTGCGCTATCTGGAGAACACTTACCGCCGTGTCCTGAAACTGGTCGGTACGCCGATCCGTATCGAGTTCAAGGGCGGCGAGAACCCGTACGAAGGCAACAAGAACTCGCTCACCGACCGCCAGGTCAACAAGAAGCGTCGCTTGATGTCCCACCACAAGAAGGCCGACAAGAAACGCCGCGACAAGCGTTGATTCAAGCCAGCCCACACATATGTGTGTGGGCACTCTGTGGCGAGGGAGCTTGCTCCCGCTCGGCTGCGCAGCAGTCGCAAAAACAGTCGATGCGTTTAATCTGAGCATTCTCGGTTGCTGATCTTGGGACCGCTTCGCGGTCCAGCGGGAGCAAGCTCCCTCGCCACAGGTTTGGTGGTGATCAATTGAAGAAGGGCGTCTTTAAGGCGCCCTTTTTCATGCCTGCCGTTTGGGCTATCCTCGGGCTCTCCCGTGCCGTCGTAGAGCCGGGTGTAGAGCAGGGAATCACCGATGATCACCAGCAAGCTGCCGAATGTCGGCATCACTATCTTCACTCAGATGTCTCAGCTCGCGGCGCAAACCGGGGCCATCAATCTGTCCCAGGGTTTCCCTGATTTCGCTGCCCCGCAGGCCCTGTGCGATGCAGTCGGGCGTCACGTTGCCAATGGGCATAACCAGTATTCACCGATGACCGGGCTGCCGGCACTGCGTCAGCAAGTGGCGGCGAAGATTGCTCGCAGTTATGGCGTACATGTCGATGCCGACAACGAAGTGACCATCACTCCTGGTGCTACCCAAGCGATCTTCTGCGCGATTCAGGCCGTTATCCACAGCGGCGACGAAGTGATCGTTTTCGATCCGTGCTACGACAGTTACGAGCCGTCGGTGGAGCTGGCCGGTGGTCGTTGCGTGCATGTGCAGCTCGGACTGAATGACTTCTCTATCGATTTCCAGAAACTGGCTGAAGCCATTACGCCGCGCACGCGGATGATTGTGCTGAACACTCCGCACAACCCGAGCGGCGCGTTGATCAACCGTGCCGAGCTGGATCAGCTGGCGAATTTGATCCGTGATCGCGATATCTATCTGGTCAGCGACGAAGTCTATGAACACCTGGTGTTTGACGGCGTACCCCACGTCAGTGTGCTCAATCATGAAGAGCTGTATCAACGTGCGTTTGTGGTCAGCTCGTTCGGCAAGACCTACCACGTTACCGGCTGGAAAACCGGCTATGTAGTCGCGCCACCGGCGCTGACGGCGGAGCTTCGCAAGGTTCACCAATACGTGAGTTTCTGCGGTGTGACGCCGCTGCAGTACGCATTGGCTGATTTCATGGCCGAGCAGCCGCAACACGTCGAAGAGCTTCCGGCGTTCTATCAGACCAAGCGCGACCTGTTCTGCGATCTGCTTTCGCCGTCGCGCTTCAGTTTCACCCGGGTAGCCGGCACCTATTTCCAGTTGGTTGATTACTCGCAGATTCGTCCGGATCTCAATGACGTCGAGATGGCGTTGTGGATGACCCGAGAGCATGGCGTGGCGAGTATTCCGATCTCGGTGTTCTACCAAACGCCCCCCGTCGGCCAACGCCTGGTGCGGCTATGTTTTGCCAAACGCGAGGAGACCCTGCGTGAAGCAGCGGAAAAATTATGCGTGATCTGAGTGCTCTGCCGAATCTGACCGTCGCGCTGATCCAGACGACGTTGGCCTGGCATGATCGCCAGGCCAACCTGGAGCATTTCGAGCGATTGCTGGAGCAGGCCCGCGGAGCTGACTTGATCATCCTGCCGGAAATGTTCACCACCGGTTTCTCCATGGAGTCGCAAACCCTGGCTGAACCGGAAAACGGCCCGACCAGCCAGTGGCTACGAACTCAGGCGGCGAAACTTGAGGCGGTAATCACCGGCAGTGTGATCGTGCAGGCGGCCGACGGCAGCCACCGCAATCGTCTGTTGTGGGCGCGGCCGGACGGTGAAGTGTTGCATTACGACAAGCGCCACCTGTTCCGCATGGCCGGTGAGCACAACCACTACACGCCGGGTGAGCGTCAGGTGCAGTTCGAGCTCAAGGGCTGGCGCGTGCGGCCGCTGATTTGCTATGACCTGCGCTTCCCGGTGTGGAGCCGCGATGCTCAGGATACTGACCTGCTGCTCTACACCGCCAACTGGCCGGGGGCACGTCGTCAGCACTGGAATCGGTTGTTGCCGGCACGGGCGATCGAGAACCTGTGCTACGTGGCGGCGGTGAATCGCATCGGCACCGATGGCAAGGGTTTCGCGTATACCGGCGACAGTCAGGTGCTGGATTTCCAGGGCGAGACGTTGCTCAGTGCGGGGGAGGCGGATGGGGTGTTCACGGTAGTGCTGGATGCGGCGGGACTGGCGGCGTATCGGCAGCGGTTTCCGGCGAATCTGGATGCGGACACTTTCGAGTTCACCTGACTGATCGTACCCACGCTCCGCGTGGGAACGCAGCCCGGGACGCTCTGCGTCCCATTT
>NZ_RCOB01000190.1:0-18801 GCF_004307665.1 Pseudomonas sp. Sample_16 | reverse complement strand
CTACAGAGGAGTAGCGTCGGAATCTTTCCCGACAAAAATACTAGGACTTTGTCCGCGGCGATGATTGGCGTAAACTGCGCCCAAGCCTGCGAGGAGTTTCCATGACCGCTATTACCATTACCGACGCCGCCCACGATTACCTGGCTGATCTGCTGTCCAAGCAGAACACCCCGGGTATCGGCATCCGCGTCTTCATCACCCAGCCTGGCACCCAGTATGCAGAAACCTGCATTGCCTACTGCAAACCTGGCGAAGAAAAACCCGAAGACACGGCGCTGGGGCTCAAGAGCTTCACCGCTTATATCGATTCGTTCAGCGAAGCGTTCCTGGACGACGCGGTTGTCGACTACGCCACCGACCGCATGGGTGGCCAGCTGACCATCAAGGCGCCAAACGCCAAAGTACCGATGGTCAATGCCGACAGCCCGATCAACGAGCGTATCAATTACTACCTGCAAACCGAGATCAACCCGGGGCTGGCCAGCCACGGCGGCCAGGTCAGCCTGATCGATGTGGTCGAGGACGGCATCGCCGTTCTGCAGTTTGGCGGCGGTTGCCAGGGCTGCGGCCAGGCAGACGTGACCCTGAAGGAAGGTATCGAGCGCACCTTGCTCGAGCGCATCCCGGAGCTCAAGGGCGTCCGTGACGTGACCGACCACACGCAGAAAGAAAACGCCTACTACTAAGGTGTTCGCTGCGACATGAAAAACACTGTGGCGAGGGAGCTTGCTCCCGCTCGACTGCGAAGCAGTCGCCTGTCAGCCGATGCATTTCCCGTGATGAGTGCAATGGCTGATGGAGGGACCGCTTAGCGGTCCAGCGGGAGCAAGCTCCCTCGCCACAAGTGTTTCAGGGCCTGTACAAATGCGCATGCCCGGCGCGATACAGCGACGACTCGCTGAACTGGTCACTGCCCAGCACGCGCCCCACCAGAATCAACGCCGTACGACGAAACCCTTTGTCGGCTACCTTGTCGGCAATGTCCTCAAGCGTTCCGAGCACCCAATCCTGATCCGGCCAGGTCGCTCGATGAACCACCGCAATCGGGCAATCTGCGCCGTAATGCGGCACAAGCTCTTCGACGATCTTCGTCAGGTGATTAACCCCCAAATGAATCGCCATGGTCGCTCCGTGCTGCGCCAGGCTGGAGAACTCTTCGCCCGCCGGCATCGCGGTTTTGTCGGCATAGCGGGTCAGGATCACGCTCTGTGACACGTCCGGCAACGTCAGTTCCGCCCCAAGCAACGCGGCACAGGCGGCGGTCGCAGTGACGCCGGGGATGATCTCGAAAGGAATGCCGAGTTCGCGCAAGTGGCGAATCTGCTCGCCGATGGCACCATACAGACTCGGATCGCCCGAGTGCACCCGCGCCACATCCTGGTTGTTGGCGTGGGCGCGCTTGATCAGCTCGATGATCTGTTCCAGATGCAGTTCGGCGCTGTTGACCAGCGTCTCGGCGTGATGGCCTTCAAGAACAGCGGCGGGTACCAATGAGCCGGCATAAATGATCACCGGACAGCTGCGAATCAGGCGCTGGCCTTTGACGGTAATCAGTTCCGGGTCGCCGGGACCTGCGCCAATGAAATAGACGGTCATCGTCGGTTCCTGTGGAAAAAAGGGGCTGGGCAAGGCTTCAAATGAAGATTGCTCATGATCGATTGCGCGGATTATCGGGGATTTTACGCAGCGCAGGCCAATGCCAGAGTGGCCTGGGCATATTTTTGTCGCCGGATCAGCAGTTTTGCCGGTGCATGGCCCAGTTGTTCGGCCAAGGCCAGGGCGGCACTTTCCGCCACGCCGTAGCAACCGGTGCGCTCGAAGGCGATCTGTGAATGGTGACTGAGGTGTGGCTGATAACCAGCCAGTTGTTCGCTACTGAAAAACATCAACGGCAACGCCAGTTGCGTGGCCAATTCGATCAGAGCCGGTTCGTCGCGCTTCAAGTCGATGCTGGCCAGGGCCTTGATGTCATGAAGCTCGATCCGGTGTGCTTGCAGCGCCTGATCGAGCAGTGCGCGCAACGTGCTCACCGGGCAGCCCCGTTGGCAGCCCAGGCCGACCACCAGGGTCGGCACTGTGCTGACTTCAGTCATGCGCGGTATTGGCCATCGTTTTTGCGGCGGAACAACCAGGCGCTGATCAGGCCCAGGGCCAGCCAGAACGCCACGTTGGTCAGCTGCGAAGCGATTTTGAAACGGGTCTCCAGTGCTTCGGGTGCCAGCATCGAATGCACTTCCGGTTGCGGCGCGCCGATCACGTGGGGAACCGCAAGGATCGCCGCGCCGAGGACTTTCATCAGCCAGTGACGGCTGAACACGATCAGGGCGATACCCACCGCGGTGGAGGCCGCGGTGCCAATCCACCAGAACTGCCGTTGCGCCAGATCGGCGGCAGCGGTGCCCGGCAATTCAGGCGGCAGGCCCAGGGTTGGCGCCAGCACGAAGGTTGCGTAGCCCGCCAGGCCCCAGAGCAGGCCCTGGGAGGTTTTGGTCGGTGCGCGCAAGGTGTAGAGCCCGGCGAGCATCAGGGCGAAGCCGACGGCTACCACCAGATTGCCGCCAGTGGTCGAAAGCACACGCTGCCAACCGTCTTGCGGTTCCCAGGCTTCGCCATCGTGGGTGTGCGCGGCAACGGCGCCTTCGGAGTGGGTGTGTTCGTGGGCTTCAACAGCGGCGGGTTCGGATTTCTCGTAGGTCTCGGCCTGCAGGATCAGCGGTGAGACCCAGAAGCTTTGCAGCAGAGTGAGCAGCAGGGCGGCGAGCAGCCCGCTGAAACCTGCGGTTTGCGCAATACGCTTGATCATGTCTGAAGGTCTCAATGGCACGGGAACGCGGCGCTGTGACGGGTATCGTGCGCGGCGTTGTGCACGGCTTCGATGTGCGAGAAACCGGCGAAGTACACCAGGCATGCGCCGAGAATCGACGCGCAGACAGCGGCGGTCAGACGTTGAGTCAGGCTATTGGTGGCGCTGGCAGTGTTGCTATGAGCGGTGCTGCTGGTGATCGACATGGCGTTTCCCTCTGGTCTGTCAGCGGGGAATCAGAAGCGCATGCAGAAAGCCCGCACGAACGGGCGCGCAGAGCTTCGAACAGCGCCCGCCCACCGCGGGTTTGTCATTCAGTGATGGTGTATTCACCTTGTGTTGCGGGCCGGTCTCCGGGCTCACGAGGGGCGCAGGCCTGAGCCTGTTCCTGCAAGCATCACCTTCCCATGCCTCATCGGCACAGTGGATCTGACGCTTCGCTCGCTTACCGTTGCGGGGGCAGCACCGGACTGACATGGCTTGGAGTAAAGCACATGATTCACCGGTTTCCCGTTTCACCCTGTGAAGGGCACCCGTAACAAGATGCATAGGAGAGCATGGGCGGAGGTTGGGCGTCAATTGGCAAGGGTTCTCGTTTGAGTTGATCGTTCCCACGCTCTGCGTTGATCATTCGTTTGATCGTTCCCACGCTCTGCGTTGGAATGCAGCCCGGGACGCTCTGCGTCCCTTTCACAGCCGAACGCGGAGCGTCCGTTGAGGCATTCCCACGCAGAGCGTGGGAACGATCGACGCAAAGCGCGGGAACGATCGATTCGGCTTGATCATTGACCCGCCCCAATACCATGCGTAGCCTTGCGCTTTCGAGGTTCTTCGGCGTTTGTCGAAGCTAAGAAGGGAACGCGGTCAATGCCGCGGCTGCCCCCGCAACTGTGAACGGTGATGTTCGCTGCCACGCCACTGCACGCTCAAGTCCTGAGCCCGCGGGAAGGCGCAGCCAACGCCAGTCAAGCGACTGGCACGCCGTCAGCCAGGAGACCTGCCTCGATACAGATTCTCACTACAACCGGGCGGGGTGATCCGGTGGCGAACGCTTCCGGCGCGCACAGGCGTTGCCGGTTCTCGTCCCGTATGCCCGCCACCTTGCCAAAGGGCATCCGATGAAAACACTGGCCAAACTCCCCGTCACCATCGTTACCGGCTTCCTCGGCTCGGGTAAAACCACCTTGCTGCGACACATGCTCGACAACGCTCAGGGTCGCCGCATCGCAGTGATCGTCAACGAATTCGGTGAGCTGGGCATCGATGGCGAGATCCTCAAGCAGTGTTCAATCGGTTGCACCGAAGAAGAAGCCAGTGGCCGTGTCTATGAGCTGGCCAACGGCTGCCTGTGCTGCACCGTTCAGGAAGAGTTCTTCCCGGTGATGCGCGAACTGGTCGCCCGGCGCGGTGATCTCGATCACATTCTTATCGAAACCTCGGGCCTGGCCCTGCCAAAACCTTTGGTACAAGCCTTCCAGTGGCCGGAAATCCGCAGTGCCTGCACCGTTGATGCGGTGATCACCGTGGTCGACAGCCCGGCCGTGGCGGCCGGCACCTTCGCCGCATTCCCGGATCAGGTCGACGCCCAGCGTAAACTCGACCCGAACCTGGACCATGAATCGCCACTGCACGAACTGTTCGCCGATCAACTGTCCAGCGCTGACCTGGTGATCCTCAACAAGGCCGACCTGATCAGCCCTGAAGACCTGGCCCGCGTGCGCCTGGAAGTCGCCGAAGAACTGCCGCCTGCGGTAAAAGTCATCGAAGCCAGCAGCGGGCGCTTGCCGCTGGACGTGTTGATCGGTCTGGGTGCCGGCTCTGAAGAGCACATCGACAGCCGTCATAGCCATCATGATCACCACCATGAAGGCGAAGACGATCACGATCACGACCACGATGCTTTCGATTCCATCTCCATCGAGCTGCCGCAAGCCGACGAAAGCCTGCTGATGGACGCGCTGACCCAACTGGTGGTCCAGCACGGCATCCTGCGTGTCAAAGGCTTCGCTGCAATCCCGAACAAACCGATGCGCCTGTTGATTCAGGGCGTGGGCACACGTTTTGACAAGCACTTCGATCGTCAATGGAGCCTTGAGGAACCACGCGTCACTCGTCTGGTGCTGATCGGCCAGGCACTGGACGCCAGCCTGCTCGAAGCGCAATTGCGCGCCGCGCTCAGCGTGTAAGCCATGCACCTGCTCAGGACCCAGCCCGGCGGATTCGTCTCGGATGACAACATTGCCGACCTTGGACAAACCCCCGCCGAGCTGGTGATCCTGTGCAGCGGCGATTCCAGCCTGGCGCTGCTTGCCGAAGCGGCGCAGCAATTGCCCGACGATTATCCGAGCGTGCGCCTGGCGAACCCGATGCAGGTGCAGAATCATGCCTCGGTTGATCTGTATGTCGATGAAGTCTTGCGCCACGCCAAGGTCATTCTGATCTCGCTGCACGGCGGCATTGCCTATTGGCGTTACGGCGTCGAGCGGCTGGTGCAATTGTCGCAGCGTGGAGTGCAGTTGATACTGGTGCCGGGCGACGATCGCCCGGACCCGGAACTCAGTGACCTGAGCACCGTCGGTGCCGAGGATCGTGATCGGCTCTGGCAGTTTCTTCGTCAGGGCGGCATGGGCAACGCCCTGGATTTTTTCCGTTGCCTGGCCAATCGTTGGTTGGCTCGGGATTACGCCTGGGCCGAGCCGCGAGCGTTGCCGCGCACGGCGATTTACCATCCGCAAAAAAACACCGTTGAATTGAATGACTGGCAGGCTGAATGGCAGGCGGGTCAACCGGTGGCAGCCGTGCTGTTTTACCGCTCGCATTTGCAAGCGGCGAACACCGGTTTCATCGATGTTTTTTGCCAGCGTTTGCAGGCTGCCGGGTTGAATCCGTTGCCCATCGCGCTGGCCAGTTTGAAAGAGCCCGGTTGCCTGACGGTGGTCGAGGACCTGCTGGACGAGGCTGAAGCGGCGGTGATTCTCAACACCACCGGTTTCGCCCAGTCCAGCCCTGAAGCGCCGCACTTGCGACCATTTCGCCGCAATATCCCGGTGATCCAGGCGATTTGTGCCCAGGACAACGAGCCGGGCTGGCGCGCCAGCGAACAAGGCCTCGGCCCGCGTGATCTGGCGATGCACATTGCCCTGCCAGAGCTGGATGGGCGGATTATCAGCCGACCGATCAGCTTCAAGGATCTGGCGTGGCGCAGTGAGCGCAGCCAATCGGATGTGGTCTGCTACCGCCCGCAACCTGAACGCATGGACTTCGTCGCCGAGCTCGCACGGCGCTGGACCGACCTGGCGCACCTGCCCAATGCTGAAAAGCGCGTGGCGCTGATCCTCGCCAATTACCCGACCCGCGACGGCCGCATCGGCAATGGTGTCGGTCTCGACACGCCGGCCGCTGCCCTGAACATTCTGCGTGCGCTGTATAACGAAGGCTATCCGCTACCGGCCGAATTGCCGGACAGCGGCACCGCGCTGATCGAGCAATTGCTTGGCGGTGTCAGTAATGACCTGGACACTCTCGATCAGCGTCCCTGCCAGCAAAGTCTGGCAATGGATGATTACCTGAGAATGTTCAACGCACTGCCCGCAGCGAATCGCGCCGCGGTGCTGGCTCGCTGGGGGGCGCCGGAAAACGATCCGATGTGCCGCAACGGCCGAATGATGATCGCCGGGCTGCGTTTCGGCCTGACCTTCGTCGGCATTCAACCGGCGCGCGGCTATCAGGTGGACCCGAGCGCGGTGTATCACGACCCGGACCTGGTGCCGCCCCACGGCTATCTGGCGTTTTACTTCTGGCTGCGCAACACCTATGGCGCCCACGCGCTGATCCACGTCGGCAAGCACGGCAACCTCGAATGGCTGCCGGGCAAAGGGGTAGGCCTGTCGGAACACTGCTGGCCGGATGCATTGCTCGGGCCGCTGCCCAACATCTATCCATTCATCGTCAACGATCCGGGCGAGGGCGCCCAGGCCAAGCGACGGACCCAGGCAGTGATCATCGATCACTTGATGCCACCGCTGACCCGTGCCGAAACCTACGGCCCGCTGCGCAATCTCGAGTTGCTCGCCGACGAATACTACGAAGCGCAATTGCTCGATCCGCGTCGCGCCCGCGAGTTGCAGCGCGACATCCTGCAACTGGTGCGCGACACCCACATCGACCGCGAACTGCAACTGGACGAACAACTCGACAGCGATGTCGATGCGGCGATCTGGTTGCCGCGCCTGGACACTTACCTGTGTGACTTGAAGGAATCGCAGATCCGCGACGGCTTGCATGTTTTCGGCGAGTCGCCGGTCGGGCGCTTGCGTATCGATACGTTGCTGGCATTGCTGCGAATCCCCCGGGGTGACGGGCGTGGTGCGCAATCGAGCTTGCTGCGCGCTTTGGCCAAGGCATTCTCGCTGGGTTTCGATCCGCTGGATTGCGTGTTGGCCGAACCATGGACCGGGCCGCGACCAATTGAACTGCACAACCTCACCCATGAAGCTTGGCGCACCGCTGGCGATGCCCGCGAACGCCTTGAGTTGTTCGCCGCACAACTGATCTCGCAGGCGTTGACCGATCCGTGTAGGCGCGAGCCTGCTGGCGATGGCGTGTCAGTCGACGCCAACGCAGCTGACACAGCCTCGCCAGCAGGCTCGCTCCTGCAGGGGCCGGGTTGGTCCGAGGTCCAGGCCATCCTCGACAATCTGCGCGAAGTGGTCGCACCACGCCTGGACGCCTGCGGCCCGGCAGAAATGCGCGGCCTGCTCGATGCCTTGGGCGGCCGCTTCGTGCCAGCCGGCCCCAGCGGCGCGCCGAGTCGCGGACGGCTGGACGTGCTGCCCACCGGGCGCAATTTTTATTCGGTGGACGTGCGCAACCTGCCGACCACAACCGCCTGGCGCATCGGTTTTCAATCGGCCAACCTGATTCTTGAACGCCACCTGCAAGATCATGGCGATCATCTGCGTCAGCTCGGCCTGTCAGTGTGGGGCACCGCGACCATGCGCACCGGTGGCGACGATATCGCACAGGCCATGGCGTTGATGGGCGTGCGCCCGGTATGGGCTACCGGCAGTCAGCGCGTCGACGATTTTGAAATACTGCCACTGAGCTTGCTCGATCGGCCGCGAGTGGACGTGACCTTGCGCGTTTCCGGGTTCTTCCGCGACGCCTTCGCCAATCTGATCCGCTTGTTCGACGCCGCGGTACAAGCGGTGGCTGCGCTGGATGAACCAGACGATCTCAACCCGTTGGCGGCCAAGGTCCGTGCCGAGCGGGCAGCGTTACTGCAATCGGGGGTTGATGAGGAATCGGCCCGACGCCAGGCCGGTTGGCGAATTTTCGGTGCCAAACCCGGCGCGTATGGCGCAGGAGTGCAGGGCGCTATCGATGGCCGGCTGTGGCAAAGCCGTGAGGATCTGGCCGAGGTCTATCTGAATTGGGGCGGTTACGCCTATGGCGGATCTGACGAGGGCACCCTGGCCCGAGAACCCTTCAGTCGACGCCTGGGCCAAGTGCAGGCCGTTGTGCAAAATCAGGATAACCGTGAGCACGATCTGCTCGATTCCAATGACTACTATCAGTTCCAGGGCGGTATGCTCGCGGCGGTGGAAAGCCTCAGCGGAACCGCGGCGGCGAGTTACCACGGCGATCACAGCCAGCCGGACTTGCCGAAAATCCGCACGCTCAAGGAAGAGCTGAACCGGGTCATCCGCTCGCGGGCAGCCAATCCCAAGTGGCTCGACGGGGTAAAGCGACATGGCTATAAAGGCGCCTTCGAAATGGCTGCGACTGTCGACAACCTGTTCGCCTTCGACGCCACCACACAGCTGATCGACGATCATCAGTACGCCTTGCTGGCAGATGCCTATTTGCTCGACCCGGACACCCGGGATTTTGTTCGCGAGCACAATCCCCACGCGTTGCGCGACATGACCGAACGCATGCTCGAAGCGCAACAGCGAGGCATGTGGAAAGCGCCGGGCGAGTATCGCGAGGCGCTGGAAAATCTGCTGCTGGACATAGAAGAAGACAGTTGACTAGAGAACAGTGGACACCTGTGGCGAGGGAGCTTGCTCCCGCTCGGCTGCGAAGCAGTCGTAAAACCCGAAACCGTGGCGTATAGCTGATCGTTCCCACGCTCCGCGTGGGAATGCAGCCCGGGACGCTCCGCGTCCCACCCAGAGCCGAACGCGGAGCGTCCGTTGAGGCATTCCCACGCAGAGCGTGGGAACGATCACAAAAAACCCGAAACCGTGGTGTATCTGATTTTTGGGGCCGCTGCGCAGCCCAGCGGGAGCAAGCTCCCTCGCCACAGAGTAATGACCGACCATGATGAGAAACCCGACATGACCGACACTCCGCATTTCCCCCTGTCCGCCGTGGTCGGCGCCGACGATTTGAAGCTCGCGCTGTACCTGACCGCCATTGACCCGAAGATCGGCGGTGTGCTGATCGAAGGTCCGCGTGGCATGGCCAAGTCGACCCTGGCTCGAGGGTTGGCGGACCTGCTCGCCAGCGGTCAGTTCGTTACCTTGCCGTTGGGCGCGACTGAGGAGCGGTTGGTCGGTACCCTCGAT
Source organism: Pseudomonas sp. Sample_16 (assembly GCF_004307665.1). NCBI lineage: Bacteria > Pseudomonadati > Pseudomonadota > Gammaproteobacteria > Pseudomonadales > Pseudomonadaceae > Pseudomonas > Pseudomonas sp. Sample_16. The sequence goes on along the minus strand of NZ_RCOB01000190.1, from coordinate 9,426 downwards.
CTGGATGCCGCGCTGAGTGAAGGCCGGGCGCAATTTTCACCGGGTGTGCTGGCCAAGGCTGATGGCGGCGTGCTCTACGTCGATGAGGTCAACCTGCTGCCGGATCATCTGGTCGATCTGCTACTCGACGTCGCCGCCAGCGGTACCAATCTGATCGAGCGGGATGGCATCTCCCATCGGCATTCGGCGAAATTCGTGTTGATCGGCACCATGAACCCGGAAGAGGGCGAATTGCGGCCGCAGCTCCTTGACCGCTTTGGCTTGAATGTCGCCCTCAGCGGCCACACCGCACCGGCAGAGCGCGGCCAGATCATCCGTCGGCGCCTGGATTTCGACAGCGATCCCCAGCGCTTTTGCGCCACGTGGGAGAGCCAACAAGCGAGCCTGCGCGAGCGTTGCCAGCAGGCACGCGTTGCGTTGACGAGCATCCCGCTGGACGACGACGCGCTGGCGCAGATCACTGAACGCTGCTTCGCCGCCGGAGTCGACGGCATGCGCGCCGATCTGGTCTGGCTGCGCGCGGCTCGCGCCCACGCAGCCTGGCGTGGCGCTCGTGCCATCAGCGTCGAAGATATCGACGCGGTCGCCGAGTTCGCCTTGCGCCATCGTCGCCGTGAGCTTGCCGCATCGGCACCACAACCGGCGCAAGCGCCACAGTCGTCTTCGCCGCAAACGACCAATCCGGGTGAAGGCCAGGGGCAGTGGGGTGAAATGGCTCCTCAGGCATCGCCTGTCGGCGCCCGCCGGGAAGTGCCGAGCTGGCCAAAAAAGCCCTAGGCATTCGCCCCCGATCCGACGCGGGGGCGAATGCCAGGCCCCGCGCCGGACGACTGGACCATGGCCGACAGGGCAAGCGTCACGCTGCCTGCAGCGGTTCGATCAACTGGCCGGGGACCTTGCTCATTGGTCGGCCACGTGTGCGTGCGGATCTGTTGTTCCACGTGCGCACACGTTCGGCTCATCAATTGTGGCTGGTGATTGTCGATGCGTCGGCTTCGACCCGTCGGCACCATGCCTTGAGCGATGCCAAGGGTTTGCTCGCGCAGTTGTTCGATGACGCCTATCGCCAACGCGCCCGGCTGGCCTTGCTGTCTGCCAGTGGCGCTGCGCCGAAGTGGCAGGTTCAAGGGTTGAAAGCGTCCAGCGGTTTGCGTCACTGGCTTGATGGACTGGGCGCCGGTGGCGGCACGCCGTTGCTGGCGGCCTTGAGCGAAGCGGGGCAGTGGCTTGCGGCCCGGCGAAAGCGCTTTCCGGCCGAGCAGCAACGCTTGCTGGTGATCACGGATGGGCGGATCAAGGACGGGGCGACATTGCAGCCATTCAATTGTCCCGGGCTGCTGATCGATATCGAGCGTGGGCCGATCAGGCTGGGTCGCTGCAAGGTGATGGCGGAGCAGTTGCAGTCGGAGTATCGGCATATCGATGAGTTGTTGCCGGGGTGATTTTTCCTGTGCTGCGCGCCGATCACGGCGAGCCTGCTCGCGATAGCGGTGTACCCGCCAGCCTCAATCGAATTACTTCGCCATCGCCCGCCGATACTGCCGGGTACGCTTGCCCAGGTACAACTGGTCGACAATCAACGCCCACAGCGCCGACACTCCAGGTCGGGTCTTACGGCCACGACTCAATCGATGCAGCTGGAATTTCACGACCGCCATGTTTGCCAATGCTGCCAGCGGTTTGCGTTTCCAGCGAATTGGCGGCAGTTGCGGGTGACTGTTCAGACCTTCTCGCCAATGCTTGACCAAGCCGGGCTCAACGGCGAGGGCCGTGCCTATTCCAGCCATGGCGATGCCGCTGGCGAGCACTTGTTCGACAACTGTCAGGCGTCGAATCCCGCCGGTGACCATTACCGGCATGCATGCCACTGCAGCCAACTCACCGGCCATTTCCAGAAAATAAGCCTCGCGCGCCAACGTCCGCCCGTCACGGGCCTCGCCTTGCATGGCCGGTGCTTCGTAGCTGCCGCCCGAGAGTTCGAGCAAATCGATCTGCAGCTCGTTCAGCCATTGGATAACCTGCCGGGCGTCGTCGGCATCGAAGCCGCCGCGCTGGAAATCCGCCGAGTTGAGCTTCACCGCTACGCAAAACTGCGGTGATACCGCTTGGCGCACGGCATCGACCACTGCAAGCAGCAAGCGGGCACGGTTTTCCAATGAGCCGCCCCAGCGATCGGTTCGGCGATTGGTCAGTGGTGAAAGGAACTGGCTGATCAGGTAGCCATGAGCGGCATGTATCTGCACGCCGGTAAAACCGGCTTTTTCGGCCATCGCGGCACTGGCGGCAAAGCGCTGGATCACCTCGTCGATGTCGGCTTCGCTCATGGGTTTCGGTTCGGCGAACATCTTCGAAAACTGTCCCAGATCCAGTGCTACCGCCGAAGGTGCCAACGCTTGCTGGCCAAGGTTGGCCATGGTCTGGCGGCCGGGGTGATTCAATTGCACCCAGAACTGCGCACCACCGCTGCGCCCAATGTCGGCCCACTGACGGAAGCGTTGCAGATGCCGCTCATCTTCGAGTACTACACCGCCTGGGCCGGTCATGGCGCGCCGGTCAATCATCACGTTGCCGGTCAATAGCAGCCCGGCTCCGCCATCTGCCCAGGCCTGGTACAAGCGAAACAGCGCGCCATCGGGTGCCTGATCGATGTCGGCGAGGTTTTCTTCCATCGCGGCTTTGGCAATGCGGTTGCCGATGGTCTGGCCGTTGGGCAGATTCAACGCTTGAAAGGGCGACATGCTTGACTCCTCATCAGTGAAGAGTAGAGGCTAAGCTTAAAGTTAACTTTAATGTCAAGCAGGCAAATGAGGTCGCAATGAAAATCGGTGAATTGGCACTGCTGAGCGGATTGAGCGCCTCGCGCATTCGCTTTTATGAGGCTCAAGGTTTGATTCAACAGGTTCAGCGCTCGGCGAACGGCTATCGACAATACCCGCAACAGGTCCTGCAAACCCTGCAAATCATCCAGTGCGCCCAGCAGGCCGGGTTCAGCCTCGAAGAACTCAAGCAACTGTTACCGGACACTGTGACGGGGGCGTTCAAGCATGATGAGTTGATGGTCGGCCTGCATCGCAAAATCGAACAGATCGAAGCCATGCAACGGCACCTGGCGCAAAGCAAGGCGCAGTTGCAGGGTTTGATCGAAAACATTCAGGCCCGGCCGGAAGGCATGGCTTGTGACGCGAATGCCGAGCGGGTGCTCGGGTCATTCAGGCACTAAAGCAGTCTGAGGGGTGGGAATCGGCTTGCGCATCAACGTCCCCACCACCAGCGCACCGAGCAAAGCCGCGAGTCCTGCCACCCACAACAACAGACTGAACCCCGCGACGAATGCCTGCCGGGCCAAGGCTTCGACCAGCGGCCGCGCGATTTCGGGCAACAGACTCATCGCCGCGTTCATATCACCGGCGACCACCCGCGAGGCGACATCCTTTGACTGTTCGAGCAACTCCGGCGCCAGACTCGACAAACCGAAGTGCAGCTGTTGTTCAGTGTGGCCAGCGAGCAGCGCGCCATACACGCCGATGGCCAGCATCACCGCACTGAAGCGCATGGTCGTGCTCATGCCCGAGGCCATGCCGGTGCGTTGCCGCGGGACGCAGGCCATGATGTTTTTCTGCGTATCGCCGTTGAGCAGACCTGCGCCGGCACCGGTGACGGCAATCGCCAGGGCGAACGGCAGATAACCGCCACTGTTGACCGCCCAGGCACTGAGCAAGTTGCCGCAGCCTACCAGGGTGAGCCCGATGGCCATCATGTTTGCCGGCGTGATCCGCCCCGTCAGCCGAGCACCGATGCGCGGGAAAATCAGCAGGGTGACGGCGAACGGCAACATGCCCAAGCCCGCCGAAATCGCGGTGAACCCCAGCCCGTTCTGCAAGTAGAACGGCAGCATGGTCATCATGACCTGAGCACACGCGGCGTACGCGAACATGCCGAGCAGCGCACCGATGAAGCGCGGATGACGGAACAACTGCAGGTCGATCATCGGGCGCTGTTGCAGACGTTCGATCACCACGAACAGTCCCAACAACGCTGCTCCACCGATCAGGCGCGCATAAGTGACCGGGTTGCTCCAACCGATCCGATTGGCTTCGATCAGGCCCCAGATCAGGCACAGCAGGCTGGCGCTGAAGGCGAGGCTGCCCCAGGGATCAAGGCGCGCTGCTTGCGCATCGCGTGATTCCGGCACCGCGCGCCAGACCCTGTACATCAGGAACAAGCCCACTGGCAGGTTGAGGTAGAAAATCCAGCGCCAGCCCACGAATTCGGTGATCAGTCCGCCCAGGGTCGGCGCGGCGGTCATGGCAACGCCCATGCAGCCACCCCAGAATGCCCAGGCCTTGGCCCGTTCGGCTTCATCATGAAAGGTGTGGCCGATGGCTGCGAGCGCCGAGGTCAACAGCAGTGCGGCGCCGACGCCTTTGATCGCGCGTGCGATGTCGAGAAACAGGGCGTTCGGAGCCGCACCGCAGCCCAGTGAAGCAACGATGAAAATTCCCAGGCCCCACATCAGGGTCTTCTGGCGACCAAAACGGTCGGCCAGGCTACCGGCCGGCAACAGCAACGCGGCGAACGCCAACATGTAGGCGCTGACCACCCACTCGATGTCGGCGAAATTGGCCCCCAGGTCACGCGCAATGCTGGGCAAGGTAACGGCGACAATGTTGGTGTCGAGCACGATCAGCGAGCACACGGCGGATGCGGTCAGTAAGGTCTGACGTGCACTTGGCGTGGGTTTGACGGGCATGGCAAGGATTCTCTACTGTGACGGTTCGAGCAGCTTATCCCTGGCTGACAGTGTCGTTGTTAGGCGCGCCTCATCACTTCATTACCTTTGAGCTAATGCCCCATGGACATCCGCCACTTCCGCTATTTCCTCGCCGTCGCTCGCCATCGCAATTTCACCCGCGCCGCCGAGCAATTAGGCATCGCGCCGCCGACCCTGACCCGGCAGATTCAAGACATGGAAGCGGAGTTGGGCGCGCGCTTGTTTTTCCGTCAGTCGCGGGACGTCAGCCTGACCGAAGCCGGCGCGGCGCTGGTAATCGAGGCTGAAGCCACAGTCCGGCAATTCGAGTCTGCCCAACGCAATGCACAACGTGCCGGTCGCGGTGAAGTCGGACACATCGAACTCGGTTATGTGGCGTCGGCGGTGTACTCAGGAGTGCTGCAAAAACAAGTGCAGGGGTTTGCTTGCCAATTCCCGGACGTCAGCCTCAATGTGCGGGAGAGCCCGATGGCCAGCCTGCCGAACATGATCCTCGAGGGACGTTTCGACCTCGGCTACATCCGCTGCCCGTTGACGTTGCCCGACGGTATCGAAAGTGTGCGGCTCAACGAGGAAGGCTTTGTGTTGGCGCTACCGGTCGATTCATGGCTCAACCGTTTGCCGATGATCAATTCAGTGCATCTGCAGAACGAAAACTTCATTCTTCCCGAGCAAGTGGTCGGCACCTTGCAAGTCGCCGCGCAGGGTGGGTTTGTACCCAGGCTGGGGGCGCAGCCGGGTGGGTTGGTCGCGGTGATTGCCCTGGTTTCGCTGGGGCAGGGCGTGGCGGTGGTGCCGGAGTCCGTGGTCGGCCATGTCAGTTTGCCGAACGTGGTGTATCGGCAGATTGCGGATTGCCAGGTGATTTCCTGGTTGGCCTTGGTTCATCGGCGGTTCGAGAGGTCGCCGGCGGTGATCAAGTACATCGATCGCGTAAAAAATGCTTGAGTGCGCAAGCATCGCGTTGTTCGAAATACCGAAGATTCATAGCCGCTACAGATCTTGAAATGATTTCCGGCTGTAGGAACAGTCGCTATTGCTTGTACGATCCAAGTTCTTTTTCCTTTCAGGACTTGCATGAACACCCTCACGGAGCCTCCCAGTTATCCTTTCCCCACGCGCCATCGCGCGGTCTTGATGCACGCGAAGCACCCGGTCTTTTGGCTTGCGTTTTCCCATGACATTGCAGTTCCTCGGCGTCTGCGCCGTGCCTTGCCGTGCCCGGCATTCTGAATCCACTGAAGAGATCGAGACGTTTTTATGGAATGGTTAGCTGACCCCACCGCATGGCTGGGCCTGTTGACGCTGATTGTGCTGGAACTGGTACTGGGCATCGACAACCTGGTGTTTATCGCGATCCTCGCGGACAAACTACCGCCGCATCAGCGCGATCGTGCGCGGATCATCGGTTTGTCCCTGGCGTTGCTGATGCGTCTTGGCTTGCTGGCGAGTATTTCCTGGCTGGTGACCCTGACCCAACCGCTGTTCGAGGTATTCGACAAGAGCTTCTCCGGGCGCGACCTGATCATGCTGTTCGGTGGTGTGTTCCTGTTGTTCAAGGCCACCATGGAATTGCACGAACGGCTTGAAGGACACGTCGGTGAGCGTTCCTCCAACGCCGCCTATGCGCTGTTTTGGCCAATCGTCGCGCAAATCGTGGTGCTGGATGCGGTGTTCTCCCTCGATGCGGTGATTACCGCAGTGGGCATGGTTGATGAGTTGGCGGTGATGATGATCGCCGTGATCATTTCCATCGGTTTGATGATCGTCGCCAGCAAACCGCTGACCCGGTTCGTCAACGCGCATCCGACGGTGATCATGCTGTGCCTGGGCTTTTTGATGATGATCGGCTTTGCGCTGACTGCCGAAGGCCTGGGCTTCCATATTCCGAAGGGCTATCTGTATGCAGCCATCGGTTTCTCGATCCTGATCGAAGTGTTCAACCAGATCGCCCGGGCTCGCCGCAAACGATCGATGATGGGCCTGCGACCGATGCGTGAGCGCACCGCCCACGCGGTGATGCGCCTGCTGGGCGGGCGCAAACTGGCGGTGGAAGAAGTCGGCGAGGAAATTGCCGACATGCTCGACAACGGCGAGGCGCCCAGCGAAGCGCTGTTCGATCGCCGCGAGCGGGTGATGATCAGCGGCGTGCTGCAACTGGCCGAGCGGCCGATCCGCACGTTGATGACCGTGCGCGCCGACGTCGATCATATCGACCTGGCCGACAACGCCGAGGCGATTCGCACGCGACTGATGCATTCGTCTTACTCGCGCCTGCCGCTGATCCGCGACGGTGCGGTGGATGAACCGCTGGGTTTCGTACACAAGAAGGAGTTGTTGAAAGAGTTCCTGGCAGGTAACCAACCGGATCTTGCGCATCTTGCGCGTCAGACCATCAACCTGCTGGAGAGTTACTCGATCCTCAACGCCCTGGAGCAGATGCGCAAGGCGTCGACGCACATCGCATTCGTGGTCAACGAGTTCGGCGACTTCGTCGGTGTGCTGACCATGACCGACATCCTCGAATCGATCGCCGGTGAATTACCCGATGCCAGCGAAATCGAAGGGCCGGACGTGGTCGAGGAAAAGGGCGGGTTTGTGGTCAGCGGCGCTTTGAACCTGGCGCGAGTTCGACAGTACACCGGGTTTGCTGCCGAGCCTACCGACGACTACCAGACCCTCGCCGGTCTGGTGGTCAGCTTGCTGGATCGCCTGCCGATGATCGGCGACAGCCACGAATGGGAAGGCTGGTGCTTGACCGTGTTGTCGGTGGAAGAGCGGCGGGTGACGCGGGTTCGGCTGGCGCGCATTTGCGCGTAGATGTTGTATTGATGCCAATGCCCTCATCGCGGGCAAGCCAAGCTCCTACAAGTTATACGCTGAGCTTGTGGAAGCGGGCTTGCCCGCGATTGCAGACCGCCAGACGACTCACTCTTATCAATCACCACGATACAAAAATGCACCTGATTGATTCTCTTGGGCCCTGTTGTGAATCAGATTCCCGACTGCTGTAGCCGATGGTAGCGGTTTCTATTTGATTCGTTTTGGTAACCCTTTCTTTCGCATGTACGCATCCCCCTGATTCAAAACACTTTTCAATCTCCCTACATTCCCTGCACATCCTGTGGCACACTTTCTGCTGTCTATTCCGTTGTTACATACCACGTTCCGGTATAGCGGAATAAACATCATTCTGGAGTGCTTGCCATGCATCGCCGACCTTCGTTGTTCAAAGCGTGTGTTTTTCTGTTCGCGGCTTCTGCTGCTGCCATGGGCGTGGCCCAGGCGGCAGACGGCAAGCTCGATAGTGTCCTGGCCCGCGGCAAGTTGATCGTGGGCACCGGCAGCACTAATGCGCCGTGGCACTTCCAGGGTGCAGATGGCAAATTGCAGGGTTTTGATATCGACATCGCGCGCATGGTGGCCAAAGGGCTGTTCAACGACCCGAGCAAGGTCGAGTTTGTTGTGCAGTCATCCGATGCGCGGATTCCCAACCTGCTGACCGACAAGGTCGACATGAGCTGCCAGTTCATCACCGTGACCGCCAGTCGTGCGCAGCAAGTGGCGTTTACTCTGCCTTACTACCGTGAAGGCGTTGGCCTGCTGTTGCCGGCCAACAGCAAGTACAAGGAAATCGAAGACATGAAGGCCGCTGGCGACGGCTTGACCGTGGCGGTGCTGCAGAATGTCTACGCCGAAGAGCTGGTGCATCAGGCATTGCCCAATGCCAAGGTCGACCAATACGACAGCGTTGACCTGATGTACCAGGCCGTGAACTCCGGTCGCGCCGACGCGGCGGCCACCGACCAGTCTTCGGTGAAATACCTGATGGTGCAGAACGCCGGTCGCTACCGCAGCCCGGCTTACGCCTGGAGCCCGCAGACCTATGCCTGTGCGGTCAAGCGCGGCGATCAGGACTGGCTGAACTTCGTCAACACCACCTTGCATGAGGCCATGACCGGCGTCGAGTTCCCGACTTACGCCGCGTCATTCAAGCAATGGTTCGGTGTGGATCTGCCTTCGCCAAAGATTGGTTTCCCCGTCGAATTTCAATGATCCCGTGAGAGCGGGGCGGTTCTGAATCGCCCCGTTCAGGTACTGCTGACCATGAACTATCAGTTGAACTTTGCCGCCGTGTGGCGCGATTTCGACACCTTGCTAGCGGGGCTCGGCCTGGGCCTGGAGCTGGCGCTGGTGTCGATCGCCATCGGCTGCGTGATCGGCCTGCTGATGGCGTTTGCTTTGTTGTCGAAGCACCGCCCGTTGCGGGTGCTGGCTTCGGTGTATGTGACGGTGATCCGTAACACGCCGATTCTGGTATTGATTCTGTTGATCTACTTTGCATTGCCGAGCCTGGGGATTCGTCTGGACAAGATTCCCTCGTTCATCATTACCTTGTCGTTGTATGCCGGGGCGTACCTGACCGAAGTGTTCCGCGGTGGTTTGTTGAGCATTCCCAAGGGCCAACGCGAAGCGGGTCTGGCGATCGGCCTGGGGGAATGGCAGGTCAAGGCCTATGTCACCGTGCCGGTGATGCTGCGCAACGTACTGCCAGCGTTATCGAACAACTTCATTTCGCTGTTCAAGGACACCTCGCTGGCGGCGGCGATTGCCGTGCCGGAGCTGACCTATTACGCGCGCAAGATCAATGTCGA